>NZ_PVWO01000417.1 GCF_003003845.1 Chamaesiphon polymorphus CCALA 037
TCTCAACTACGCCCTCGTACATGAATGGTTGACACCCCAAGCGACAGGCGGATCGGAATTAGTAGTCCGCGAAATCTTGCAATGTCTCGACGCCGATCTCTACGCTCTAATTGACTTTGAATCGACAAATCCCGATAGTTATCTCTACAAGCGGCAAATCGGTACTACCTTCCTCCAAAACTTACCTGGAGTCAAAAGTGGCGTCCAAAAATATTTGCCATTGATGCCGATCGCGATCGAACAATTAGACTTACGACACTATGATGTAATTTTATCCTCCTCCCATGCCGTCGCCAAAGGGATACTGACAACTCCCCAGCAATTGCACCTGTGTTACTGCCATACGCCGATGCGCTACGCCTGGGATCTAACTTTTGACTATTTACATCAAAGCCGACTCGGACATGGCCTCCCCGGCTTATTAACGCGCTATCTGTTGCATCGCTTGCGCCAGTGGGATGTCCTCAGTGCCAACCGCGTAGACCATTTTATTGCCAATTCACACTTTACTGCCAGCCGAATTTGGCGGTGTTATCGCCGCAAAGCTGAGGTAATTTATCCCCCAGTCAACATCGACAGATTTACCTGCAAGGCAGATAAAGAGGACTTTTATTTAACGGTGTGCCGCCTAGTTGGCTACAAACAAGTTGCCCTTATTGTCGAAGCTTTCAATCAAAATGGGCGCAATCTAGTCGTCATCGGTACGGGTACCGAATTACAAAAATTGCAACAAATTGCCAAATCAAACGTCACCATTTTAGGATCTCAACCCAACGTTGTCGTCCAGGATTATTTATCTCGCGCCAAAGCATTTGTCTATGCAGCTTGCGAAGATTTTGGTATCGTATTGGTAGAAGCACAGGCTTGTGGTACGCCAACGATCGCGTATGGAGTTGGTGGTGCGGCTGAAACTGTGTTAGACATTCGCTCTCATCCAGAACGGGGTACTGGCATTCTGTTTCCCGCTCAAACTACCGCAGCCATCATCACCGCGATCTCCACATTTGAAACTTATCGCCAACAGTTTCAATCCGAGCGAATTCGGACTCATGCTGAAGGCTTTGCTACTTCAGTCTTTCGCTCGCAATATTCGAGCTTAGTAGATCGAGCCACTCAGCAGTGGCTATCGGGGACTAAACTCCAACATGGTGAAATCTAAACTAACTTTAGACGCATGAGTGACACATAGAATCGAGAGTCATCTTGTTCTGTACAATCTGGGGAGTATTGGCGATCGCGTGAAATTGAGGAATAAAATGACCGCAACTAGCAAGCCTGTATCGAGTAGAGCCGTTCAGTCTTTAGCCCAAAAGCCAATATTACATCAGTCTAACGATCTGACTAAACGGCTATTTGATATTATTTTTTCTCTACTAGTATTGCTATTATGCGCCCCAATTTATCTGGCGTTAGCGATCGCGATCGCTTGTACTTCATCAGGCTCGATCTTTTATATCCAAGAACGAGTCGGTAGGCATCACCGCCGATTTGGGTGTATTAAGTTCCGAACGATGATCCCCAATGCCGATCGATTGCTACACGAAATGATGGCACAATCAGAGGATCTGCGTCAGGAATTTTCCGAAAATTTTAAGCTCAAAGAAGACCCGCGCATCACGAAAATTGGTAAATTCCTCCGCACGACCAATTTAGACGAATTTCCCCAGTTTATCAATGTCCTCAAGGGCGAAATGAGCATCGTCGGGCCGCGTCCGTTGGTGCCCGAAGAAATCGAACGTTACGGTACGCATATCGACAGGATTTTGACGATTAGGCCGGGAATTACCGGATTGTGGCAGGTATCCGGACGCAATGATATCCCTTACGCCCAGCGGATTCGCATCGATGTCAGCTATGTCAAACGGCGTAACTTCTGGCTGGATCTACGCATCGTGTTGAAAACTGTACGCTTAACGATAATACCCAAAAATAATGGGGCATATTAAAGGTAACGAACATTACCCTCTCAGAAACTGGTAGTGAGCGATCGCAATTCGGATCTATGATGGGTAAAACTCAGAGTCCAGCGATTTAACTGATACTGATAGCTGCCAAAATGACAGAAACAAAACGTGCATTAATTACAGGGATTACCGGACAAGACGGATCGTATTTGGCCGAACTGCTGCTCTCCAAAGGCTATGAAGTTCACGGCATTATTCGGCGGACATCGACTTTTAATACCGATCGCATCGAACATTTGTATCAAGATCCTCACACCCCTGGAGCCAAACTTTTTCTCCACTATGGCGACTTAGCCGATGGCGTGACCCTCCGCCGCCTCCTAGAACTCACCTGTCCTCACGAAGTCTACAATCTCGGCGCGCAATCTCACGTCCGAGTTAGTTTTGACGCACCCGAATACACCGTCGATACAGTTGCGATGGGCGCGTTGCGCTTGCTCGAAGCCATCCGCGATTACGAGCAACGCACGAAGCTGCAAGTCCGCTACTATCAAGCTGGTTCGTCCGAAATGTACGGCTTGGTGCAAGAAGTACCCCAGTCCGAAAAGACACCCTTCTATCCTCGCAGTCCTTATGCTTGTGGCAAACTGTTCGCCCACTGGCAAACTGTCAACTACCGCGAATCCTACAATATCTTCGGCTGTAATGGCATCTTATTCAATCACGAATCCCCACGGCGCGGCGAAACCTTCGTTACTCGCAAAATTACGCGCGCGATCGCCAGGATTATGGCCAAACAGCAAGATAAACTCTTTCTAGGCAATCTCGAATCCAAACGCGATTGGGGCTATGCTAAAGATTATGTCGTTGCCATGTGGCTGATGCTGCAACAAGACGCGCCAGATGATTATGTAATTGCCACGGGTGAAACTCATGCAATTCACGAATTCCTGACGATCGCTTTCGATTATGTCAATCTCGATTGGAAAAACTACGTCGAATTTGACGCCCGTTATTTGCGTCCCGCCGAAGTCGAATTACTCATCGGCGACCCCACTAAAGCCCAGAAAAAACTCGGCTGGAAACCGACAGTGACATTTACCGAATTAGTTCATCTGATGGTCGATACCGATCTCCACGCCCTCGGCATCAAATCGCCCAATTATCAGGGTGAAGAGACATTACCAGATGTGGCGATCGTCCGCCAAGCATTAGCTACCATGCATGATTAAAATACAGCAAGCTATCGAGTTGCGATGCTCCCATTGGCTCGAATTCGAGCCGATGCCGCAATCGTGCGACCGCCATCCTGTCAAAATGTAGTAATTTCACAATTCGATCGATCGCATCGCGGGCTGGTACGATCGAGATTTAGGCATCCCTACTCACCCGCATTAACAGGTAAAGTTTAGACATTCGCGTTACATATAATTTATGGCAAATCTAGATTTATCTAACAAGCGCATCCTCGTCACTGGTGGAGCGGGATTTCTCGGCCAACAAGTCATCAGCCAACTGTGCGCCCAAGGTGCCGATCCTGCCAAGATTACCGTCCCCAGATCCGCCGATTGTGACTTGCGAGTACTCGAAAACTGTCACCAAGCAGTCCAAAACCAAGACGTCATCGTTCACCTCGCCGCACACGTTGGCGGAATTGGTTTGAATCAACTCAAACCAGCCGAATTATTTTACGATAATCTGATGATGGGTACCCAATTAATCCACGCAGCTTATCAAGCCGGAGTCGGTAAATTTGTCTGCGTCGGGACGATTTGTGCCTATCCTAAATTTACACCCGTACCATTTAAAGAAGAAGATATCTGGAATGGTTATCCAGAAGAAACAAATGCCCCTTATGGCGTAGCTAAAAAAGCTTTATTAGTACAATTACAATCCTATCGCCAGCAGTATGGATTTAATGGTATCTATCTCTTACCCGTCAATTTATATGGGCCAGCCGATAATTTTAAACCCGAAAGTTCGCATGTAATCCCGGCATTAATTCGGAAGGTTCACGAAGCTCAAATTGCAGGCGACAAGCAAATTCCCGTCTGGGGCGATGGCAGTCCCAGTCGCGAGTTTATCTATGTAGATGATGCCGCCAGAGGCATCGCGATCGCGACTACTAGCTACGATGATGCCGACCCCGTAAATCTCGGTACTAACTATGAGATTACTATTAAAGACTTAATTACTTTAATCTGTAAACTCATGGACTACCAAGGCGAAATTGTCTGGCAAACCGATAAACCCAACGGTCAACCGCGCCGTTGTTTAGATACTCAAAAAGCGCAAGAGTATTTTGGCTTTACCGCCCAAGTAGATATCGAACGCGGCTTGCAAAATACGATCGACTGGTACCGCACTCACGGGTCATAATTGCTTTCAAACAAGCAAAAGTAGGGGTAATTCATGAATTACCCCTACCTTTGCATTTTAGACTCAATTAATTTCTAATAACGTAGGTAGTTTAGACAACGTAAGTTAGTGCGGTGGGATCGACATTGATGCGGAGAACTAGTGACGAGCCATTAAATTCAGGTGCGATTGCTTCGTACCAGCCACCTTTATTCTGAATCTCACTGAACTGACTACCGCTGGAAATCCCAAACGACCGCAAGTCCAGCACATCGAAGCCCTGCTCGAAACCTGCGATAGTTAGCGTAGAGCTAACTCCTGGCTTATTGACGGCTACAAAAGTATCTTGCGCTCCGTCTCCAGCGATCGACATTGCAAAAGGATCGTTTTGGAGATTGGTGAGGAAGTTAGCATTGTAGGCATTTGGGCCAGAACCGATGAGAATATCGTCTCCAAATCCATAGATAACATCCGAACCCGCACCGCCAATTAAAATATCATTCCCCGATTCCGAGCTATCACCCAGGTTTAGATCGTCATCACCAGAAAGGATGTCATTGCCTAATCCACCAAAAAGGTTGTCATCATTTTTCCCACCCAACAGCGTATCGTTACCTTCAAAACCGCGCAGGCTGTCATTGCCGCCACGACCTTTAAGAATGGCATTTTCGCTTCTGTTGAGACGATTGCCTGTAAGAACATTATCGCTGTCGTTGCCCGTTCTGATAAAAACCATGATTGATTCCTTTGAGTGTGTTTTCTGTACGTGAAACAATTAAACTCTCCAAGGATGAATCTTGCATGAATGTTTAATGAGAACTCTCTCATCAAAAAAAATCACCATCTGCCACCCCTATTCGCTGCGTTACTCTCGATCCTCTTTTCCCCGCTAGCCCCGATATTGGTTGATAATAAAAAAAATCCAGTATTTCATACGCGCGATATGTTCGGTCAAATTCCTCTCAGAGGATGTTTGAAAAGTCAGGAGAGAGTTAAATTTTATGCCAAACGCCTAACCATGATACGGATCATCGCTAAGTA
>NZ_PVWO01000418.1 GCF_003003845.1 Chamaesiphon polymorphus CCALA 037
AACTCCTCAGCAGTAAAAGGTTTGGCTAAAAATCCGCGCACGCCCTCTCCCATAGTTTTTCGCACCATCTCGTTGGTTGCCAACCCGCTCATGGCAATAATCTGGACTTGCGGATTGAGCTGACATAGAGTCCGAATAATCGTCTCAGAATCCAATAACGGCATCATCATATCTAACAATACAAACGCGATTTCTTGCTTATGCTCGGCATATAATGCGATCGCTTCAATCCCGTCGTTAGCCGTTATCGCGCGATAACCATAGGTTTCCAGGGTTACCTTAGTAATTTCCTGAATTGCGACCTCATCATCCACCACCAAAATTAATTCGCCGTGTCCCAATGGCGGTGCTGTCTTCACCCCAGGGGCGGCGGTAAGTAGACCTTAAACTTACTTCCTTTACCAACTTCACTATCGACATTAATAAAGCCATGATGACCTTTGACGATGCCAATGACGGTAGATAGTCCCAATCCCGTGCCCTTGCCGATTTCTTTAGTCGTGAAAAAGGGATCGAAAATCCGATCGAGTATTTCCGGTCGGATGCCCGTGCCCGTATCGGCAATCTCGATCGTGATATAATTTCCTACCTGAGCCTCTAAGTGCATCAGTGCGTAACTTTCATCGATCGGGAAATTCTTCGCCACGATCGCTAATTTCCCGCCATGGGGCATGGCATCGCGGGCATTGACGCACAGGTTCATAAATACTTGATGTAACATGGTGCTGTCAGATTCGATCGTCCATAAATCTGGGGCTAGATCGATCGACAATTCGATATTTTTAGGAAATGCCTGCTGGATAATGTTTTGAAGTTCTAAGAGCAGATCGCGGGCTTGCATGTTGGTGGGCTTGCTCTCAATCCCGCGCGTAAACGAGAGAATTTGCTTGACCAAATCGGCACCCCGCCGCGTACTATCGTGGAGAATTTGCAGCAATTTCTGCGTCGATTCATCCATGTTGGTAACTTTGAGGGGCAGCAGTTGGACGATGCCCAGAATCGGCGTCAAAACGTTGTTGAGATCGTGAGCGATGCCGCTAGTTAGTGTTCCCAGGCTTTCGAGGCGTTCGGTGCGCCGGAGGGCTGCTTCGGTCAATTTGCGCTCGGTGATATCTTCGGCAATGCCGACTACACGGTAAGGTACGCCCTCACGATCTTGAATCGGGAAGCCGCGATCGCGAATCCAGCGGATCGAACCATCGGGACGCACGATCCTATACTCTCGATCGTAATTTCCTGCTAGCGAATGCTCCAAAAAACTCGTATGAATGCGGTGTCGATCTTCTGGATGGATGGCCTCGATCCATTCCATAAAATTAGCTGACAAACCCGCGCCAGAACGTCCCCAGATCCGCTCGTAGGCGGGGCTGACATAGAGCATTTCTGGTGTGGTAGGGTCAAAAATCCAAAAGACACTTTCAGTGATGTTCTCGGCCAATTGTCGAAAGCGTTCTTCACTCTCCCGCAAAGCTTGTTCGGCGTCTAGGCGTTTTTGTCGCTCTTGTGCCTCCCGCAATTCCCGTTCGATCGCCGGAACCAACCGCGCGAGGTTATCCTTGAGCAGGTAGTCGTGAGCACCCGCTCGCATGGCGGCAACCGCAGTTTCTTCGCCAATCGTCCCAGAGACAATAATAAATGGTAAATCCTGGTGCTGGTGCTGAAGCAATTGTAATGCTTCTGGAGCACTGAACCGAGGTAATGTGTAATCGGCAATGATGATATCCCAAGTCTGCCGCTCTAGTGCCGCTTGCATCCGCTCGGCAGTCTCCACCCGCTCGTAGTCCAATACATAACCACTCCGCCGCAATTCTCTCAGCAGCAGTAGCAAATCGTCTTCTGAATCCTCGACAATGAGTATTTTTAATTGGGGATTCATCTTGGTGCTTAGTGATAAGTAGTTGGTGCTTGGTGAGGAAAGGGGATAGTGGATAGTGAATAGTGGATAGTGGATAGCGATCGGTATTTGTCATCCATGATTTGACAATTTGCTATGGGTAACCGCGCGACTAACAGCAGTGCCTTAATTTCCCATTTCGGCGAAAGTTGAATACGTGTTACCAATATCATGTGAATATCTCATCTTCGCGATCGAGAAACAAAAGCTATCGCAGCTCTTCTATCCACTATTCACTATCCACTATTCACTATCCACTATTCACTATCCACTATCCACTATCCACTATCCACTAAATTAAACTGGCGGTGGTTCGTTCATCAACAACCAATACATCCCCAATTGTCTGATTGCTTCAGAAAACTGGACAAAATCGACGGGTTTGCGAATATAACTATTGCAGCCGAGACTATAACTATCTAGCACATCCCCCTCTTCGCTGGAGGTCGTCAACACTACCACTGGTAAAAATCGCGTGCGGGGATCGTCCCGCAAGCGACGTAAAACTTCCAAGCCATCGATACGCGGTAGTTTTAAGTCGAGCAAGACCACAGATGGTTTATTATTTGTATCTCTTCCTGCATAGATGCCCGTGCCAAACAGGTAGTCTAGAGCTTCGACGCCATCATGGGCGACGACAACTTCATTACCAACGTGATGGCGTTTGAGGGCGCGGATTGCTAGTGCCTCGTCGTCGGGATTGTCCTCTACGAGCAATATTACCTTGTGATTGGCGCGATCGCTCATGTCCCCGTCTCCTCTGTCGTTAGTATGAAATAAAATGTGGCACCCTGTCCGATGGCTCCTTCCGCCCAAACGCGCCCGCCATGACGATGCACGATTCGCTGTACGGTTGCCAGCCCGATGCCATTGCCAGGAAATTCACTGACACTATGCAATCGCTGAAAGGGAGAAAATAATTTATCCACATATGTCATATCGAACCCGACACCATTATCGCGCACGAAGTAGGTTGAAGGAGTAATGGGTTCATCACCGATCTCCTGTGGTGGCGATCGCAGTGCGCCAAATTCAATTTTAGGTCGATCGGTTCTAGCTGTAAATTTCCAGGCATTAGTTAAGAGATTTTCTAAGACGGCATGAAGCAAGCGACTGTCACCCCGATCGACTAAATTAGGTTGGATGACAAACTCTACCTGGCGTTCGGGATGGGCGAGTTGTTGATCGGTGCAGATCTGAGTGGCAATTTGGCTCAGATTGACAGCTTCGCGGTGCATATCGCTCCGAATCACCCGCGAGAGGGTCAGCAAGTCGTCGATTAATTGTCCCATGCGTTGGGTTGCCGCTCGGATGCGGCGCAAATAATCGTGACCTGTTTCATCCAATTGCTCGACACAATCTTCGAGTAATGCCTGACTGAAACCATCGATGCTACGCAATGGTGCCCGCAGATCGTGAGACACTGAATAACTGAAGGTTTCGAGTTCTTTATTGACCGATTTAAGTTCGACGATCGCTTGCTGCAAGCCTTGATTGAGTTCTTGAGCCTGATGCTGGGCTTGTTGTCGCTCGACGATTTCGGCTTGGAGTTTGGCTAGGAGTTCGGCGTGTTTGAGGGCGACTCCCAAATGATTGGCAATCTGCGTGACAAACTCGATTTCGGTGGGTTGCCATTCACGCTCGGCGCGACATTGATGGATGCACAGCAATCCCCATAGGTTTTCGCCTTGCAATAGGGGTACGACCAAATTCGCTCGCACTTGAAATTGGGACAGGATCTTGATATGGCAGTCGCTCAATCCCGCGCTGTAGATATCCGGTACCGCCTGAACTCGCCCTTTTTGATAATCGATCGCAAACCTGTCGCCAAAACAATCGTCGTGGATTTTGGTAGCCATCGCCGAATTAAAATCTGGATCGACATCTTCCGATACAAATTCGCCATCATTCCAATGGGCATCGGGATCGAAGCGAAACATCCCCACGCGATCTGCTGCTAGGAGTTGGCGTACTTCCGCAGCAGTAGATTGAAAAATGACTTCTAGCTCTAGGGGACTCCGCAGGCGCGTAATGACGTCAAATAGGGCTTTCTGACGGTTTAACTCGAACTGTGCCGCAGTCAAATCCCGTTCCAAGGGTTGAATTCGATCGGCTAAAATCTCTTGCAGTCGATCGAAAGCTGCTTCATCTCGACACAGATCGCGTAATTTTGACAATATTTCAGGAGTCATAACGAGGACATGTGTAGCTCCTTTAATTTTAGCTGAGACCTCGATCGAAGATCGCGCCCCAATTTGCCACAAATCTAGCGATTGCTAACACATGAGTTGGATAGTAATTTTAACAATTCGGTGGCGGTAAAGGGTTTAGCTACAAAGGCTTTGACACATTTATTCGTCATGTTTGCGACGGCTCGATGGGTTGCCAACCCACTCACGATCGTAATCTGTACCTGGGGATCGAGCCTATACAAAGTTTTAATAATTGTCTCCGAGTCTAGTAATGGCATCATCATATCCAGCAACACGATCGCGATCTCCTGCTTGTGCTCGGCATATAAGGCAATTGCTTCAATCCCATCGTTAGCAGTTATAACTCGATAACCATGGGTCTCCAATGTGGTCTTGGTAATCTCGCGAATCGCGATTTCGTCATCCACTACTAAAACTAATTCGCCGTGCCCGATCGGGGGTGGTGTATCGTCGCTAATTGTGGGTTCGCTCGGATGGGAGTTAGCCTGAATGAGTTTGGACACTTCGCTAGTGGGGCAAATATCGGCGATCGTCATTGGGGTTGTCTGGAGCGATCGCCTCACCGACTCGAACATTGTCGCTATATAGCCTCTCGTTGTTTTGCACGATCGAATCCATTATTTGCTCTTATCTGCGTAGGGCGTGTCATCGATAAAAACTAATTTAACCGGATGACACACCCTCGCGATCGAGCGTTATTTTATCCGGATTCGATTACCGACCGTAGGCTTCGCCAACGCGTGTTAAGATGCGATTACCTACGGTAGGCTTTGCCAACGAGTACCGGGGATCGATGCTCGCTGGGGCGATATCTAAAAGAAAGCTATATTTAAAGAACGCTGCTATGTTGGATTTTGATGTGCTGGTAATTGGGTCTGGCCCCGCTGGGACGATAATTGCGGCGGCTTTGGCCGAGCGGGGAGTAAAAGTCGGCGGACTGACTGCCAGTCCGCTGCGGCAAGTCTGGCCGAATACCTATGGCATCTGGCGCGACGAACTTGAAGCTCTGGGATTGACGGAATTATTAGGTCATTGTTGGGAAAATTGTGTCTCCTATTTTGGCAAAGGGGCAGTCAATCACGGTCGCGCCTACGGTTTATTTGATAAAGTCAAGCTGCAAAACCATCTGCTGGCCAAATGCGAAACCGGGGGAGTGGAATGGCACCAAGGCAAGGCCACAAATATCGAGCAC
>NZ_PVWO01000419.1 GCF_003003845.1 Chamaesiphon polymorphus CCALA 037
ACTTTCCAGTTGAGATTTATACTTGCCTTGGGCCACAATCTGATGACCCTCCCTGAAAATGAGCGAACCGTAAGTTATTTCTCTAAGCTAAAATAAAGAGGTTCTAGGTTACAGTAGGGTTAAACAGATGGTAGTACGACACCCCCGCTACACTAAAGAAGAAGTTGCCCACAGAGGCAATGCTCTGTATGAGTCTGAAGTGCGCTTGCAGGTCGAAGCAGGTAACCATGGTAAGATTGTGGCCATCGATATTGAAACCGGAGCTTTTGAGGTAGCCAAAGATAGTCTTACGGCTTCCGATCGAATGTTAGAGCAATATCCAGATGCTCAAATTTGGTTTGTACGGATCGGACATCGAGCGGTACATCGGATTGGTTTTATTAGCTCGAATGTATCGTAATGATTCTAGGTAGCGTTAATGCAAATCGTGAAGCAATTGTCCAGATTGCTGTTTTAAACGATTACAAACAAATAAAGGCAATTAAAGCAGTGATTGACACTGGTTACACTGGCGATTTAATGCTTCCGAGGGCAATCGTTGATGAGTTGGGGTTAACTCTTCGAGGCATACAAGATGCTATTTTAGGAGATGGCAGCGTCAAGCTCTTTGAAATGTATGCTGGTTCTGTTATCTGGGATGGGCAAGTCCGAAGAGTTGAGGTTAATGCCTCGGAAACAGAGTGTTTGATTGGAATGGGGCTATTAGAAGATTACAAACTGGAAATAGAAGGCAGATCTGGCGGTGTAGTCAAGATTTTCTCTCTATGATATGGTCATAGGATTGCTATAGATCGTTTAAGATTGCAGATGGACAGTATCTTATTTGAAACGAATAGAACTATAGTTCGTAAATGGACTTCAAGCGATATTATTGCTTATTATTTGTTAAGATCGGATCCACTCGTAATGAAATTTATTGGAGAGCCTTTAAGAGATAAAAGACAGGCAGAAAAGTTTCTTATTTCGAGAACAATTGCTGATTATTCCAAATATGGGTATGGTCGATATGCTGTTGTCTTAAAGGCTTCTGGTGATGTTATTGGAAACACTGGTTTGTTATATCTTAGAGAACTGGATAGGAATGATTTAGCGATTTCCCTTCTTCCGCAATATTGGGGATTAGGCTACGGGACAGAGATTCTTGAGAAGTGCGTCCAGTACGCATTTGAAGAATTGGCACTGCCGGAATTAATCGGATTGGTCGATCCGCTAAATATTGTCTCTTCAAAGCTTCTTATGAAAATAGGCATGATTTATTCAGAAAAGATTACCTATCATGATGAGGCATGTAATTTATACACTCTCAAACAGCAGGATTGGTCTAACAAAACCTTAAGTCGGACTATTGAAGAACTAAGTTAAAATGAAAAGGCTACAGCTTAGTACACAGAGACGTTATGCAAGAATCAGTCATTTACCGCTCGATCCAGGAAGAAACAGAAGCGAAGGCAAAACGCTAGATCGCACTCAACTTTCTCCGAGATGGATTAATGGATTATCGGTTGAAGCGGTCGCTCGTGGAACTGGACTATCGCTTGAAGAAGTCCAACAACTTCAGCAACAACTCAATAGCTCGGTACAAAGCTAAAGTCGATCGTCAAGATCCCGAATGGGTTCTATCAATACTAGACAAAAAAATCAGGAGTCAGTATCGATACTGACTTCTGATGGAGCGAAAATTCACTTATTATCGGAAAATTAACGCTTGTCGCGGAAACCAGCCAGCCAGTCTCGGAGTTGCTCCGAAGCAACATCGCGACCGCCCAAACCGAACGAAATTGCCACGGCAACTGCGATCGCGCCTAACATTAGACCGAAAGCCAAGTTGACAATACTAGCGGCAATCCCCATCTGTTGTAATGCCATTGCACCGACAAAGGCGATAATTGCCAGACGTGCTACTTGTCCGAGCACTTGTGCTTGATGAGTACCAGAACTGCTGACGACTCTTTGAGCCAGATTGGCGAGGAATAACCCGATCCCAAATACGAGCACTCCAGCTAATACTTGTCCAGCGATGATTAATAGTCCCTGAACTAAATCGTTGAGCGATGGAATTCCTAATACTTCAGTAGCAGCTACTGTAGCAATCAGCATTACCCCAACGCGAGCGATTAAACCAGCGACTTCTGATGGTGTCTGCTTGGTGGGAGGAGGGACGATTTCGCTTCCGGTTACAGGCGTCACGGGAGTATCGCGGAGGGTGGATTGATGTAGTGTGTGTAGTCCCAAGGCGCGGAAGATCCCATTGAAACCCAAGCCGTTGAGGAGATTGGCAACCAAATCGCCCACAAACTGACTGATAACAAATGCGACTGCTAAAATTACTGCTGCGGTCAGAATTTGGGGAATGGTATCCAATACGCGTTGGAGCATGGAAGTTGCAGGGCCAGAAATTGCAGGGATTTGCAGTGCATCTAGTGCGGCAACCGCTGTTGGGATTAAAATCATCACATAGACGATCGTCCCTAACAATGCCGATAGCGATTGCCCCGGAGCGGCTCTATTCAAGCCAATTTTGGCAGCTAATCTCTCAGTGCCAGCAGCAGCGAGTAAATTGGTCGTCAATTCGCGGACGATCCGAGCGACAAACCAGCCAACCAGAGCGATCAGACCTGCTTTAAAGATATTGGGCAGCGCGCTGAGAATATCGTTTAAGAGATTCTGGACGGGTGCTAGAGGGCCTCTAAGATCGAGAACGTCGAGGATTAGCGGCAGGAAGAATAAAAATACAAACCAGTAGAGGGCGTTGCCGAGGGTTTCGCTAGGCAAAACTTGATTTTCGCCAACAGCCATGCGTTGAGACATCGCTGGGACGATCGTGCCAGCAGTCCGCACGACGATCGCTTTTACAGCAGTTGCTACTAACCAAGCAACCGCAGCTAAGGCCGCCGCTGATGCTAATTTGGGGATAAATGCCAGAATCTGGTTCAAGACATTGTTGAGCGGTTGCGCCACAACAGTGAGATTGAGCGCATTGAGAAATGCTAGAACCGCAAATAGAAAAATTAGCCAGAAGACAATGTCTCCGACTAATTTTTCGGTATTCATATTCGAGCTAGAGGTACCAGTTGCCATCCGACCCAAGCGGTTATCGAGGTCGGTACGTTTGAGGAGGTTGCGAACGACGGATGAGACGATAAAAGCCACGATCCAGCCGATAAATAGTGTAACTATCGCACCCAATAGACTCGGTAAATAGGCTCCAATCGTGCCACCAGTTTGTCTGGCAAGATTTTCAATCCCTGTGGTCGAAATATTTGGGTTAGCGATCGGTACGGCGGCCTGCGCGACTAGCCAATTTTTAGCAATAAGCTGACTGGTTTCGGTTCCCGCACTAATGAGTTGCCAAGTTTCGTTCATATATTATTTGCTATGTAAATTGTAAATGCCACGGACTACGTGTGAGGCTCAAACACAATCTTGCATACTTGGCGATCGTGGACTGCGGCACAGAAAATATAATGGTTGAAAAAAATTACCCCGTTATCGCCCTGGGAAGGCTCGACTGCTGCCTGCGCCAGAGCGAAATATTTATTTCATTCCATTTTGTTGGCTCGCAACCAGTGGATGTGCGTTGCAGATCTACAAAAAGCTGTCGCCAAATATACTTATCGTTAAAATTGTGCTATCGATCGAAAATATCTAGTTATAGATTCTTTGGCTTATCTTCGATCTAGCAGCTCGAAACAACTAGATCGCTCATCGAACGATCTTAACAAAAATACACTCTAGTAGCTATCTAGAAGTAATTAGTATTAATTAGTAAAGATAGATATTATCTACTTTCACTAAAGTTGTTAAAATTCGACTTCAATGGTAGCTTACCATGCTTCATCAGTAATGACAGCCATTACAATACGAATATTTGAATATCTTTACTTATTTTTGCTTTGAAACTATCGATTATCTTGCAAAAAGCTACTTTCTCTCGACATTTATTCATCAATAGAAATTGCGCTCGAAAACTGGCCATCGGTCGAGCTGAGTCAAGAAAATCGGTAGATTAATTGCGCTGACTTTGTTTGAAAAATTGATACATTTCTGGCAGTCGATTGACGATCGCCGCAGTTTTGAGCCAGAGTTTATGTGAAACGGCGGGATACCCAGAGACAATTTCACCCGGATCGACATTATTGTGAATCCCTGTCTTCGATGACGCGATTGCGCGATCCCCAATTGTCACCTGATTGGCAACGCCGACTTGTCCAGCTAGTAGCACGCCATTACCAACCTTGACACCGCCAGCCAACCCTACTTGAGCGGCAAGAGCGCAATTAGAGCCGATCTGACAACCATGTCCGACATGCACTAAATTATCCAGCTTTGTATCTCGACCGATCCGCGTTTCGCCCATGGCTGGTCGATCGACAGTACTATTGCAACCGATCTCCACACCGTTCTCTAAGACCGTGTAACCCGCCTGTTCCATCTTGAACCACCCAGAAGGCGTCGGCACGAATCCAAAGCCCTCTGCGCCGATTGCCGCCCCACTGTGGATGACACAATCATTACCGAGTCTGACCCGTTCGTGAATGGTACAGTTAGCATGTAAGATCGTGCGATCGCCGATCTGGACGTCGGGATAAACGACCACATTAGGATGGATCGTTACATCATTCCCAATTTTTACCCCAGCTTGAATGACCGCATGGGCACCGATCGACACATTCTCGCCTAATTCGACATCCGCCTCAACGATCGCGCTAGGATGCACGCCCGCAGGCAACTTAAAGGGTTGATAAAATAATTTGATAACTTGGGCAAACAATAATCGCGGTTCTTGAGCTGCAATCCAGGCAATTCCTCTGTCGCTTGCTTGTGCTTGGATCGCCTCATTCATCGGCAACACCAAAGCACTCGCCGCCGTACTACTAACAAATTTGGCAAACTTATCGCCTTCAATATAGCTAATCGTCCCCGCTGTGGCTGTATCGATCGGTGCCAAGCCAGTTAAGATGGGATCGAGCTGGCGATCGCGATCGAAACTACTTGCAGTCACCGCAGACCCTAGTTTAATTATCAGTTCGCTAAATTGCATCATTAATTCGGGGGTAAAGATTAGTTCAGTGCCAGACCAAATCGGACTATTACTTAAAATGTTATTACCATCTGTCGCCATCTCGATCGCGATTAACTACCTCGGTACTCTCATTACGCCAACACCAACCACGGGGATCGTCCTAGTTGCCGTCTTTTTGCCCTCGATCTCGTTAGCAGTGTTTTTAGGCGTTAGGCGTTAGGCGTTAGGCGTTAGGATTGTGGATTTTGGATTGCGAATTGGGATGTTGCCATCCAC
>NZ_PVWO01000047.1 GCF_003003845.1 Chamaesiphon polymorphus CCALA 037
AGATTGATTAAATTACCGATGGGTTTTGTTTTAATTAAGAAAGTGCGACCTCGATCGAGTGGCTGTGTCAACACCAATCGATCGCACTTGACCAGTTCTTGACTTTTAGGACTTATGCTAGACCCGATCGGGTTAAAGATTAAAGCAGACTTTTACAATATATCTATAAAATCTCAACTTAACTTATAAGTGCTCTATGCGGATTTTACTCGTAGAAGATGACGATCGGATTGCCGATCCGTTAGCTGAAGATTTACGCCATCAAAATCATGCGGTCGATATTGCGTATGATGGTTTAGCTGGTTGGGAATTTTCTCAAGCAGCAAGTTATGATGTAATTTTACTCGATTGGATGCTGCCCAAACTCGATGGTATCCAACTCTGTCAGCGACTGCGCCAAAGTGGTTGTCAAGCTTATATTTTATTATTAACTGCTAAAGATGCAACTGGCGATAAAGTTTTAGGATTAGATGCTGGCGCGGATGATTATTTAGTCAAACCGTTTGAAGTTGACGAATTAACAGCAAGATTAAGGGCGTTATCTCGTCGTCAGCCGATCTATCAATCGGTAGTATTAAATCATGGCGAGATCGAACTAAATCCCAGCACTCATAGTAGTACTTATGCAGGGATAGCATTAGAATTAACTGCCAAAGAGTATATGCTGCTGGAATATTTTCTCCAGCATCCGACTCAAGTTATTTCGCGGACATCATTACTGGATAAGCTCTGGGAATTCG
The DNA here is from genome assembly GCF_003003845.1 of Chamaesiphon polymorphus CCALA 037. Classification (GTDB taxonomy): domain Bacteria; phylum Cyanobacteriota; class Cyanobacteriia; order Cyanobacteriales; family Chamaesiphonaceae; genus Chamaesiphon; species Chamaesiphon polymorphus. The sequence continues at coordinate 741 of NZ_PVWO01000047.1, forward strand.
ATCGCATCTCTGGAGAACAAACGATCAAAACTCACCTTACTAATCTCCGACGCAAGCTCAAACAAGCAGGGTGTCCACAAGACCCAATCGAGACAGTTTACGGGGTCGGCTATCGGCTTAGAGATGTTTCATAATCGAGACAAATTATTGATGGTTTGTGAATTTTTTCTAATTTAACTTATGAGTAATATGCTCTCCCAGTTTATTTGAGTTTAGCATTTAGCCTTTAAATAATATCTATATGTTCGATCGCTTACGCTGGCAATTACTACTTTCATATTTGAGTGTATTTACCGCAATTTTGGGAGTATTTGCAATTGCCGTCAGGCTGGTATTTGGTTACAGTTTGCGCCAAAGCTTGAGTCAGGAATTAGTAATTTTAGCAGAAGTTGCTGCTACTCATGCTGAAATTCAGCATAATCGACTGATTGTTGGTGATGAGTTTACAAATGGCAGTTTAGCCCTACCGGATCGTAAATTTGAGTGGTTCGATCGCCAGCAACGACTAGTAGATAAAGTTGGCAATCTCAATGTCAACCTGCCACTAAATATTAATGTTCCAGTTCAATTTAATAAATATCCAGAACAAAAGCCAGACGAAACAATATCGGCAGTCGTACCAATTATTAGCCATGACGATCGACAGCAAATCGGCTACGTGCGGATTACCCAATCTTTAGAATCACTCGATCGCACATTCCACCAACTAGATATCGGCTTAATTAGTGGGATGATAATTTCGCTAGCAATTAGTAGTGGCGCGGGAATTTGGCTGACGCGCAGGGCGATGAAACCTGCCATCGCCAGTTATCAGCAATTGCAACAATTTACTGCCGATGCCGCCCACGAGCTACGCAGTCCGTTAATGGCAGTCAAAACTAACGCTAATACCGCGCTTAAATATCCCGATGGCATTCGCGCTGGAGATCTAAAAAAGTTTAACGCTATCGCCAGTGCGACGGAGCAAATTATCACTTTAACTGAAGATTTGTTACTATTAGCTAGATCTGAAAAAGATTGTAGTTCCGACAAGCTGCGCCAGATCGATCGCGCGATCGAACAAATTGATTTGAGTTCGCTTCTAGAGCAAATAGCCACAACATATCACGCTCAATTCGATGTAAAATCTCTAGAATTAGATCTCAATATTCAATCTAATTTGGCAATTCGGGGATATATCAGCAGTCTCGATCGTCAAGCAATGCCTTTAATCGGTCGAGTGTTTATCAATCTCATTGAAAATGCCATTCACTATACGCCATCGGGCGGTAAAATTAGTATTTTAGCTCATCAGATCGAGAGACAGGTTGAGATTAGGATTATCGATACTGGGGTGGGAATTGCTACTAACGATTTAGAGCGAATCTTCGACAGATTTTGGCGAGGAGATCGATCTCGCACCCGTTGGGCAGGTGGTTCGGGCTTAGGGTTAGCAATTGCTAAATCGATCGTCGAGCAGCATCAGGGTTCGATCGATGTTCAAAGCAAATTGGGTGAAGGTAGTCAGTTCATCGTCAGATTGCCTGCAATTTTCTCTGCTAGTTAAGTAAGACTCGAACTAACACAAAGGTAGCTACGGCTAGCAAGAAATAACCAAACCACTTCTGCAATCGATCGGCGGAGACAAACTTAGATAGATATGTGCCGATTATGCTCCCTAGCGCAGCCGCAAGCGTAAAAGAGCCAGTCAGGTACCAATCGATGGATACGTGTCCCAAATAACCGATTAACCCAGCTCCAGAGTTCAAGGCAATAATTACCAAAGAAGTTGAAATTGCCGCTGGCATCGTTAGATTTCCCAATAGCACCAATGCTGGTACGATCGCAAAGCCTCCGCCTACTCCCACTAATCCAGTCAACATCCCGACTCCGATTCCCTCCGTCAACAGCCATAGCCAGCAATACTTACATAGAGGTCGAGGATAGCTACTGAGGGAGTCTTGATGTTCTCGATCGCCGAGTGAATTGTTCGATCGAGGTTGGCGAACAATCATGAACCCAGCAGCTACCAGCATCGCTACTGCAAATAGCAGCATTTGTAAAGTTGCCGTGACAACCGAAAATCCAGCTAACTTTGCACCCAAAAAAGCTCCAATTGTAGTTGCCGAGCCAAAAATGAGTACTGTCTTGAGATCGATCTGCTTGCGCCGCGAGTGCGGCAATAGTCCGAATAAACTGACAATCCCAACCACGATCGAAGTCATCGCGATCGCCGACTTGGGGGCAACCCCCATTGCATATACCAAGATTGGTAAAGTCAGTACCGAACCACCACCACCGAGCAAACCCAAGCTAATCCCAACCCCGATCGCGAGCAGATGCCCCACTAGCCAAGTCATGACGCTTTTGCCCTTTGATTGTAAGGAAGCTTGGCAAGCAGCATTCCCAGGGCACAAGTATCTGAGATGCCTGCATATACCAACCCACAACCAACAAAGCCACTCAAGAGCAAAAACCAAGGTGATATTAACACACCGCAGATAGTACCGATCGCCACCAACGAACCTGCCACGATTTGCACCTGCCGAAACAGACTAATCGGTGCCTTTTCATCGATTTGAGTGGGATATGCAGCGGCTTTCCAAGCATTTAAGCCACCTTCAAGATGGATGACTTCAATTCCTGCTTCAACAAGTTTTCGAGCAGCCTGAGCCGAGCGTCTGCCCGATTGACAGTACAACACGAGCTGTCGATCGGGTTGCAGATCGATCGTCACGGGATCGAGCGTTGACAGCGGTAGCGATACCGAGCCAGCAATCCGCTCGGCGGCGTGTTCGCCAGCTTCGCGCACATCGAACAAAATTGCTTGCTGGTTGGAAAGTAATCGATCGAGAGTATTAGGATCGATTGTCTGTATTTGCGGTGTTTTGGGAGATATCATAATTAGTTTCTAAATGTTAAAGCTCGATTACTTACGGTAGGCTACGCCAACGATTAATTAACACTCGTCAAATTGCCACAATGTTCGTTAGCAGGGATCGCCGCTGCCATCCGTTGCGGATCTGGCAAGTTTAAATTTGCCATCAACTCAATGAACTGTTGACGGCTGTGTTTGGCAAATCGGGGATTAAACAGCTTTTCTTCGCCGATGGTAGAGACACTTAGCCCTCGATAGTCATGGGCAGGATAAACTAGAGTGCGATCGGGCAAAGCAAACAGTCGCTCGGTTACTGAGTCAAATAAACAGCCAGCATCGCCACCTTGAAAATCAGTGCGTCCGCAGCCGCGAATCAGCAGTGAATCGCCACTCAACAAGTGAGTTTGCTCCACTAGATATGCCATGTGATTATCCGTATGTCCGGGTGTGGCAATCGCCTGAATTTGTACCGCTCCAATTTTTAAGTCTTCACCATCTTGAATAAATAAATCGGCACAACCCGCGCCAGCTCCAGCAGGAACCACCCCCTGACAGTTGGTGAGTTCCCGCAGCTTGGCAGTTCCAGTAATATGGTCGGCATGAATATGGGTTTCTAAGCAATATTTGAGAGTGAAACCCAATTCTCTAAGCTGTTGTAGATCTCGTTCGACTCGTTCCAGTACTGGATCGATTAAGATTGCTTCTTGGCAATCTATATCAGCGATGAGGTATGTGTATGTGCTCGTTTCGCGATCGAGCATCTGGCGAAAAAGCATAGCATCCAACTCCTTGTGGTTTGAGCGATAAATGTCATATAATCGTTATATCACTATATGGTAATATAATCAATAAACTCGATCGCTACTCATCTATGCAAATGAACCCTGGCGCAATCGCCCAACTTGCCGATTACTTCAAAGTTTTATCTGAGGGTAATCGGCTGCAAATCTTGTGTTGCCTCAAAGATGGGGCTAAAAATGTGACGGAAATTATTACCGAAACCGGACTTGGGCAAGCAAACGTCTCCAAACATCTCAAGATTTTGGCTCAAGCTAGCATCGTCAATCGGCAGCCAGTAGGCGTGAGTATCTATTATGAAATTGCCGATCCGCTAATTTTTGAGTTGTGTGAATTGGTGTGCGAGCGACTTTCTGTTAGCCTAGAGCAACGCTCTCAACAACTCAAAACTGGAATTTAGACCGAATTCCGGTTTTGATGCCAATGCTATAAAAAGGTACATCATGTCGCGATCACCGATCGACCGCCAACGGGAACATCAAGCAAACGAACGTACTTTCCTAGCTTGGCTCCGCACCTCGATTGCGCTAATTAGCTTTGGATTTGCGATTGCGCGCTTTGGCTTATTTTTGCGTCAGCTTGGAATAGCGATTACTCGACAAGCAAGTCCTACAAACCCGATCTTTAACTCGGAAAACCTCGGTCTTTGTATGGTGATTTTTGGGATCGCACTCATCGCTCTAGCTGCTTGGCGATACAGCCAAGTATTCTGGCAAATCGAGCGCGGAGATTACCAACCGAGTCGCACTACTGTGTTTGTCATGACTGGAATTGTCATTGCTTTGGGAATCCTGAGTGTTCCCTTACTATTGATTCGCGATCGAGAAATAATTGCTCCTGCTTCATCTTCTAAAAGTCTCAAGTCTAATCGGTAAACATTACTTGAGTCCGGTGAGTGTTTCTCGATTCTAGCTTCGTCCTGGAGCAGATCCCAGATAAGCAATTCGATCGAAGTCTGCAAGTCGATTCAGCGGCCAAAACCGCAAGACGGCTCGACCGATAATGTCATGCCGTGGGACAAAGCCCCAATAGTGGCTGTCGTAGCTATTGTTCCGATTGTCACCCAGGACGAGGTAGGAATTGGCAGGCACCATCACTGGCCCAAATCGATAATCGGGTTTGGCGGCAATATAAGTTTCTGTTAAGGCAGAGCCGTTGATATAGACTCTGCCATTACGAACCGCAACGGTTTCTCCTGGCAACCCAATTACCCGCTTGATAAAGGCATCGTGAAATTTTTCTTGTCTTAATGTGCGAGTTGGGTTGAAAACCACCATATCGCCGCGTGTTGGGGGCGAAAAATCGTAGCTGATTTTATCGATAATCAGCCGATCGTTAATCTGGAGCGTTGGCTCCATCGAACCAGAGGGAATGTAACGGGCTTCGGCAATAAATGTCCGAAATCCCAAGGAAAAAATTGCACTCAGTCCCAGGACTTTCAAGTTCTCCCGCCACATTTTTCCTCGATCGGGATTTGGGATGATTGGATTAGACATCGCTCGAATGTTTGTTCAATAATAGGTGTGTGAAAAATCGATCTCCAGACTCGAACACTGGATTGTTGCCAACTGCGATCGAATCGATGGGCAAGCCAGAGAGTCGATCGAACGGTACCGAACTGCTAGGGGGTCGATGGAGATTGACTGAGTTGCTTCGGTGCGGGCATTGCAACCGTTGTCACACTCACCGATCTGGGTCGATCTCCGCGATAAAGACCGATTTGTAAGTTGCTCCCAACCTGTTTCTGCTCTACAATCTGTTGTACCGAGTTGGCATCTTTAATCTGTTGTCCATCAATTTGCTCGATCGCATCTCCAGAACGCAATCCGGCTTTGGCGGCGGGGGAATCGAGGATTACTTTGGTCACTAACACACCCTGACTGTGGTAGATTGTCAGATTACTGTTGGGGTCGTCATTAATTTTCTTTTGAAGATCGGGAGTCAACGTTACCATTTCAATCCCCAAATAGGGATGTTTGACGCTGCCATTGGCAATCAACTGGTTGGCGATCGTTTTGGCAGTATTAATGGGAATTGCAAAGCCCAGTCCGCGAGCATCCTGAATAATCGCCGTATTCATCCCAATGACTTGTCCCCGTGCATTGAGGAGGGGGCCGCCTGAGTTGCCAGGATTGATGGCTGCATCCGTCTGAATAAAGTTAACTCGCTCGTCTGGGGCACCGATGTCGCTACTAGCGCGACCTGTCGCACTAATAATTCCTGACGTTACCGTATTATCTAAACCAAGGGGATTTCCAATCGCGATCGCCCATTCTCCCGATCTTAAGCGAGCGGAATCGCCCAGTTCGACTGTGGGTAAATTGTTCGATGGGATTTTAACGACCGCGACATCAGTAACCGGATCGGTGCCCATCACTTTGCCTTGAAATGTACGTCCATCTTTGAGCGTTACCTTCACGGTATTAACTCCATTTACCACATGAGCATTCGTCAGAATTTCGCCATTGGAGCTAATGATAAAGCCCGAACCAATTCCTCTGACAATTTCCTTTGAAGGTGAGCTGGGCACTTGGGAGCCGAAGAACTTTTGGAAGAAAGGATCGTTAAAGATCGCCGATTGCTTGGTAATTGTCTGCTTCGAGTCGATGCGAACGACTGCTGCCCCTGCTTTATCGACAACTTGAGTGATGAAGTTTGCGGGTGTTGGTACCGATGCCAATCGATCGGCAGGTACTGAAGCGATGGGAGTCGAAATCGAGGCTGGATGCTGGGGAGTGAAAAACATCATGCTTTTTGTAAGTTCATAATTTATAGCGACGGCACCTCCGGCTCCCAATAAAATTAGACCGAGCGGAGTTAATAATTTCGATCGAACAAAATCTCTGGTGCTACAATGCTGTCGGATATTTCGATCGAGATCGAGCGGACTGACTTCAAATCTATTGTGAGATTGACGATTTTCAGTTTGCATAGGATTTTGCTCTAGAGAGCGAGCCTAAACTAGTCAAGATACTTGAAGAGATTGCTGTAATTAGCGTTTAGTTCAATGTTAAATAACAAATGTCAAGAACTAGAAAAGATTTGTCTATCGTGAGTACAATTTTGCCGACTTTGTGTTGGTTTAGCATACTTTGATTTATTCGACTATGATGATGCTAGTCCAAGCCTAAAGGTTAGATACTTCAGGTTAGCATCCAAATTAAGACGTAAAGGTGAGACTTATGACTTCACTGCCTTGGTCGATCGAAGTGGTGGTTGGATCGGGAATGGGCTTTTGTTCGGGGCTGTTTGGTTTGGGCGGTAGTTCCATCGGTACGCCGATTCTGCGGTTACTGGGACTACCTGCGTTGATTGCGCTAGCGAGTCCGCTGCCACTAACGTTACCCAGTGCGGTCGGCGGCGCGATCGCGTATCGAAATACTCCCCTGATTCACTGGCGAATTGCTGTATTAACCAGCTTGTGGGGTAGTCCTGGCGTAATTGCGGGATCTTTGCTGACAAAATTTCTGCACGGAACTGTGCTGATGCTATTCACGGCATTGTTTATTCTCGGCGTGGGGGTGTATGGGTTAAGTGGACTCCGAAATCGAGCTACGCCCGAACCGAGGGCGCAATTAAACGAGCGGATCGTGCCCTACTGGTCGCCGCTGGTGGGGTTAATTAATGGATTGCTGGCTAATGGTGGCGGATTGCTGCTCGTCCCGTTCTATCAACTCGGAATCGGGCTAGAGCTAAGAGCTGCCCTGGCAACTTCTCTGGCAACTGTAGCTCTGATGGCATTGCCTTCGACGATCGTGCATACTGCTCTAGGACACATCGATTGGGTGTTGACGGGATGGTTGGCGATCGGAGTTTTTCCGTTTACTTATTTAGGCGGTCAACTGGCTCTGCATTTACCCACTCCAATTTTGACTCGTCTTTATAGCCTATTTTTAATTGCCCTAGCACTATATTTTGGTTACATAGAGATTGCCAGCTTGCTACCAAAATGAAGCAACCATACAGTCAAATTGCGACAAGAAAAGTTATGCAAACGCTAAGATCGATCGTCACAGATCGATTGGATGGCTATGATGCAGGGAACGAAAGAATTGCTGGAGAATACAGGCGATCGACGGCTGAGAGTAAGTTAGCAGGTTCGGCAACTAGCAGATCTGGTTTCTGCTTGAGTAGGGCGGTGGGATCGTTGAAACCCCAGCTTACAGCAACGATCTTGACACCAACCGACCGAGCGGCGCGGATATCGCGAATTTCGTCGCCTACATAAATTGCATTAGCTCGATCGATGTGGCTTTGTTTTAGCACTTTGGCGATCGCTCTACCTTTGCCGAAAGTACTAGCACTGGTGACAAAATCGAATTGATGCTCGATACCATACTGACTCAGCACGGCATGAATATTAGCTTCGGAATTGGAACTGACGATCCCCAACCGATAGTGTTCGGTTTTGAGTCGTTCGACTAACTCGACAATCCCTGAAAACAGTTCTACCCGTTTGGCTTCAATGTAAAATTCTTGTCTGACGCGCTGCACGATCCACGGGATTTTCCACAACGCCACATCGATGGCGCGGACTATTTCCCAGGGACTGAGATATTTAAGAGTAGCAATGAAATCGTCGCTCAACCGTTTGTAACCAAACTCCGACGCAAGCCGATTGGTAATGTCTACCATGATGATGAGACTATCTGCCAAGGTACCATCAAAGTCAAAAATAATCAGTCGGGGTTTGAGAGCGGCATTTAGCGGTTGATTTTGTTTGAATAAGGGTGTTCGCATGGCTTTATTAAACCTCAATGAAAGTTGTTAGATTGGGTTAATGAGATTTGTCTCAAGATTGAATGCTTAAATTCTTAATTTCAGTGTATGAGTAGAAAGTCAAGAAGTCGAAAAGATTTAGAAATAGTTTGCCCAAGTTTGGATAATTATCGAGTTAGCTGAATTCATTTATATCGATCTTGCAAATGTAAGAGTAGAATTAATAAGTCGATCGTCTAATTCCTACTCTATGTCTTTTTATTCGCGTCTCAAACGGTATGCGATCGGGCCATCCCTTCCCACCAGTGCTGCTAGTCAGGAGCGGCTGAGTATCCCGACTGCCTTAGCTGTGTTGTCTTCCGATGCACTTTCTTCAGTTGCCTATGCTACCGAAGAGATTTTACACGTCCTCGTTTTAGCAGGTAGTGGCGTATTGGGGCTATCCTTACCCATCGCTTTGGGAATTATTGGTTTATTGGTAGTTGTAACCCTTTCCTACCGTCAGACGATTCGTGCCTATCCATCAGGGGGTGGTGCTTATACCGTCGCACGGGAAAATTTAGGACTTTATCCAGGTTTATTGGCAGCAGCAGCTTTAACGATCGATTACATCTTGACTGTTACCGTCAGCATTGCCGCAGGTATTGCCGCGCTCACCTCGGCGGTTCCCAGCCTGTATCCTTTCACTGTCGAGCTTTGTCTGCTGGCGATCGTTTTTATCGCCCTAGCTAATCTGCGGGGTTTGCGCGAATCGGGTCGATTGTTCGTCGTGCCAACTTATGTTTTCATCGTTAGCATTTTTGTCTTGATTCTAGTAGGTTTAGTGCAAGGCAATAGCCCGACAACAATCGCGCCTAACATGCCAGTTAAAGAATCTCTAAGTGTCTTTTTGATTTTACGGGCATTTGCCGCAGGCTGTACTGCAATGACTGGGGTAGAAGCAATTTCTAACGGAGTATTAGCATTCCATCCGCCGGAGTGGAAAAATGCCCGTTCGACATTATTAATTATGAGTGGGCTGCTAGGTAGTATGTTTTTGGGCATTACCTATCTCGCCAACGTTCGTCAGATCGTGCCTGTAGATGGGCAAACCGTGGTTTCCCAGCTAGGACGACAGATTTTCGGGAACGGTTTTTTCTACTACTTCCTGCAAATTGCTACATTACTGATTCTGGTTTTAGCTGCCAACACCAGCTATGCGGACTTTCCGCGCTTGGCTTCGCTGTTAGCTCGCGATCGGTTTTTACCGCGACAGTTAATGTTACAAGGCGATCGGTTGGTTTTTTCCAATGGAATTTTGTTGCTAAGTTTACTAGCCGCTGTGTTGATTGTTGTATTTCGCGGTAATGTCAATGCGATTATTCCTCTATATGCCGTTGGAGTATTTACGTCGTTTACCCTCTCGCAAGCGGGGATGGTAAGGCACTGGTTTAGAACGAAGGAACGCGGCTGGCGCACCAGTGCGGTAATTAATGGTCTGGGTGCAATAGTGACGACGATCGTGTTTACTATTATTGTTAGTACCAAGTTTGTCGAAGGAGCTTGGCTGGTAACGATTTTAATTCCCTTAGTGGTTTGGATATTTCTGACAATTCGGCGACATTACCACAGGATGAGCGAACGGTTGCAAATTACCGAACTAAACCGCGATCGTTATCCCCTGCGCCCGCAGCTCGACACAAATGCCCATCCTGCCGTTTTATTAGTAGGAGGAGTGCATCGCGGTACGATCGAAGCCTTAGATTATACCCGCAGTATTTCCGATGAAATTGTTGCCGTCCATATCGATGTTAATAGTACCGATCGATCCATGATTCAACAACAGTGGCAAAGTGTAGAACCAGACATTCCGTTAATCATTCTCGATTCGCCTTATCGCTCGATCGTCCAACCATTAAGTGAATTCGTACACAATTTTGAGATCGCCCACCCCCATACTTTTTGTACGATCGTCATTCCAGTTTTTGTTACTCGTCATTGGTGGGAAAACCTGCTTCACAATCAAACCATCTGGTTTCTCAAATCTGCCTTGCGAGAAAAACGCAGCCGAATTATTACCACTGTTGAATACTATCTCTAAGTAAATCTATGACTCAGCACCATCCTCTGACAATAGCCCAGCTCAAAGCCAAGCTATTGAGTATTCGTCAACCCCATCGAGAACACAGCCAAGGCTTAAATGCCTCAGAAAAGTTAGCATTAGTTATCACCCAAAGAGTTGGGACGATCGGATTTTTCTTCATTATCCTAATTTGGACGGTTGTGTGGATCGGCTGGAATACGATCGCGCCAATTTCACTCAGATTCGATCCTTTTCCGGCTTTTGTCCTCTGGTTATTCCTATCTAATCTCATTCAAATTATGCTGATGCCACTAATTATGGTCGGTCAAAATGTCCAGAGCAAATTTGATGGCATCAAATCTCAGGCAGACTATGAAGTTAATATCAAAGCCGAACAGGAAATCGAGACAATATTACAACACTTAGAAAATCATCAGCTTGCTTTAGATGAAATTAAGGAGCTATTAAAATCTAGAAAAATGCCTGAATGATTAGTGAGGGAGCATCATTGTTCCCTTAAATTAACTAGACTTAGCCTCATCAATACGTTTATTAAGCAACATCAGGCTAATACCAGCAATCAGTAAACTTAGTAACTCTATTTTAATCGCACCAATAAATGTATTCCCTCTAAAGCTATTAAAGATATCCCATAGCGCATGAAGTAGTACTGCCGTCAAAAAAGCCACCATTACGTGCCAATTTAATCCCGTGCGTCCGGTTTTAATTCTTTGCTTCCATAACACGGCACAGACAAGCCCCGTCCAAGCGGCATGTCCGGCTGGTGAGAACACACCACGAGCGAATAGGACGCTATCGAGTACCAATAAATTTCCCCGCGATTGTAACAGCGTCACGAAGGCATATCCCATCGTCTCCATTGCCGCAAAACCCATTGCCGAAGATGTACCTAGTAAAATTCCTGTGGCTTCAGAACGCAACCGCCCTTTAAAATAGAATCCTAGTGGCAAAATTAATTTATACTAAATCCGATTGAAAAAAGCAGGAAATAAATCAAGCAGCAGGTAGCCAATGATAAGCAGTTAAATTGTGAATCTCTTCGGTCATACCAGCCAAAATACAACAACGTTTGCTCAAGACTTCTTCTAAGCGATCGATAGTCTCAAAATGTTGGTTGACTAATGGCTCATCAACTAATTTCCATAATCTTTCTGCTGGTTGCAATTCTGGTGAGTAGGCTGGTAATAACTCCAATTCGATCGCTGGCGGTAATTCTACTTGTGGACTGCGATGCCAACCTGCTCGATCTAGTACCAACATCACCTTTTTATTTTCACTGACTTCGATCGCTGCTGCAAAACTGGCGATTGCTAGATTAAACCACTCAATATTGACTCTTGGGATTAAAAACCAATGAGTGCGACCACTTTGTGGATGTACGAAACCATATACATACAACCATTCATATCGATGTTCGACAATCGCCACTGGCTTAGAACCGATTGGTGTCCAAGTTCTGCGAATAATCGGTTTTAATCCCACCCGATGCTCGTCCATAAACCACAATTCTACTGTGGCACCTGGGTTTCTTACTTGCATCTGTCTTACTTTTTCTGGCAGTTCGCTCTTAAATTCCGATTGTGCTTGTGGATCGCCTTTTCGATGCTTTTGCCTGGGAATCTTCCAGGAGTAATTGGACTTTTTTAAGTAGTCCCATCCCCGTTGCGACCATACTTTCTTGTGCCCTGTTTTCTCTTCTATCCACTTGGCTACTTTGGCTCCCGTCCAGAGACCTCCATCTGCTGGCTTTTCCTTTAATGCTGCTGCTAATTCCTGCAATTGTTGGCGATCGAGTAATGCTGTTCTACCTTGTCTATTAACTGCCTTTTTCTTATTAATTACTGCTGTTTTGCCCTCCGTATTGTATTTTTTTACAATTCTGCGCGCATACTCATATTCTAGCCCTACTGCCAGCGCACTATTTTTAATCGTCCAACCTGTTGCTACTTTCCACAATAAATGCCACCTTCTACTTTCGATCGCGTCTTGACTGCTCCGATAGGCTGCCTTAAGTTCTTCTGCACTCAGATGATTGACCAGCTCGACTTTTTTTGGCATTATTCTTTACTCACTATCTATCGCTGATATTGATTGTATATCATATCCTGCTTTTAATAATCGGATTTAGTATTAGCACTTTCCTCAATTAACCCCACTGCCAGCATTGGCAAAAATCCTAGTGTTTCTAAAACATTAAATTCTAGAAAACCTGCAACTACGACACCGACGGCTCCACCCCAAAGAAAACAGATAAACATTTCGGGAATAGCTGCTTCCCAATTTGGCAGAGTTTCGTAGAGATAAGTGATAAAAGTAATCGGTATTAAAAAAGCTCCCAATAAGATAATAGTAGGGACAAGATTGAGGTTGTTAGTAATTGATAGTACTTTTTCCATCGCATAGAGAAGCAGTAATCCGATCGCAAATATTTGTATCCACTTATATCTAATGAATTTCATTACAGTGTTCGTAGTTAAATTATTTCTATAATACTAGCTAAATCTCGACATCGAGATCTCCAATTTGTTAGGAAAATATAAATTCGCCAAACTTGACTAGTTCTTGACATTTACAATCTATGCTTGGTAGTGAATAACTCTGTTGATGTCATAGCGAGCAAATAATTACCTAATTTGTGCAACTTTTTTATCGAGTTCGCATCAGTATTAATGGTAGTAATGGGATCGCCAATCCTCATCGGTACCTATAGGTGTGGGAGCGTCAATCGAGTTTCGATTCCTAACAACACTATGATGATTGTCAATAATATGTTTGTAACAAAAATCACACTCTTAACCGATCGAATTGCTAAAATTTCCGAATTGCTGCGATGGTCTAAGAAGTTCAAATCTAGCATGTCAGCTCACGATCGTCACCAACTAGCGAACGACTGCTCGACTGTCGATCTAATCGAGCCAGTTCCTCCCTATGATGACCCTTTGTATTAATTCAATCAGCTCGATTTCTAGATCTTGTGGCAATAACATGGCGAAGTAAATATAGAAACATCGCCATGTTAATCGAGAAAACTAGTAATTTAATAACTGTAATACCTCGGATTAACTCAAATATTTCTGGAGGGATGCTAATCCCGACCAATCCTAATACTAGCAACATTGCCCATTCTTTTTCATACCACAGTCCGACCGCCTCGATTGCTGTTACTAAAGCATATACTCCAGCCACGATTCCGCTCAATTTCAAGCTATTTGAATCGATAGCTAAAAGTTTATTTACCAACCATTTAATAATGAATAATTTAGTGCTGAGTAAATATGAGCTAGAAAACTCTGCCAGCTCCTCATGATTCTTCATGACAAAGATCGCCGCGATCGCAGTGATGAAAAGCAAAGTAGCTACAAAGCATTTATAAAGTACGATTAGTCGTAAAGCAGTCGGACGTTGTTTCTTCATAAAGCTAACTTTATTGGTGAGACATTTTTCATTATTCTATAAATATAGGAGCATGTTATGGCTGAAAGATTAGGGCCGGAACCCCATGAATTTCAAGAGCAAGTTTTAGAGGCGATCGAAGAAATCAAGAGCGAACTAGATACTGAAGTAGCTAATGAAAATACAGAACATAAATGGCTCAAATGGCTTGGTGTATCTACGGCTATTTTATCGAGTACGGCAGCAATTGCCGCAATGTTAGGTGGATACTATGCTAACGCATCATCAGTAGCCCAGTCTCAAGCAAGCGATCGATTGACTCAATTTCAGGCTAATTCTATGAAACGTCATGTGGATGAGTCTGTAATTATCATGCTTAAAGCTCAACAAAAACCAGTTCCCAATGCCATTAAGGAAGATCTAGACAAATTAGCACGCGATCGGGTGAAAATTAAAGCCGATGCAACTACATTACAGGCAATATCTCAATACGACTTACGCCAGCACAATTATTTTTCTTATGCGATAACAGCCCTGCAAGTGGGCATTTCTCTAAGCGCGATCGCGGTAATTGCCCGCAATCGTCGGATTTGGTATTTAGGCATGGGATTGGGCACAGTTGGTATTGCTTGTATGATCTTTGCCGCAGCATCAACAAGTATAGCCGCTCCGATTATTGCTATTCATCAGTCATCGAATAAGTAGTAAATAAATCTTTTAAGTTACTTGCAATTAACAACTTATTTGTTAACAACAACTAGCCCAAAGTAATTAGTAATTTAAGAATAGTCAATAAAAGTCAAGAACTCATCAAGATTTTGAAACCAAAAAATGTCCGATCTTTTCTAGTTCTTGACAATCGCTATATATACTGCTTGCAAGCAGAGGATAAGCCAGTCGCTCGAATCAGTCGATCGAGACAATCTCATCATGTCCGATCTTCGATCTAACCGTCATCATTCGATCGACAGCCTCCGGCAGTAACTGATAAACTCGATCGGCTACTTAGTTAAGTAGTTGGAATTGACTCGATCGGTTTTGCCCCTGCCATAAACTGCAAGAAGATAAGGATAACGCATGACTTCGAGCAACCGAGTAGGAGATCTGACAATTCAAGACCAGATCTCACAGAACGATATTGTCCGCTGCTTGCACCAGTTATTTGAAGCTCAAGCGGATAGATGTCCCTCAGCCCCAGCTATTGACAATTCGCTGGGGGCGATGCAGCGCGAATGTGGTGACATCTCCACCTATGGAGAAGTGGAAGCGAAATCGAATCAACTCGCCCATTATTTGCGCCGTCGCGGTGCAATTTGCGGCGCACGGATAGGATTATTAATTCCGCGATCGCCGGAATTATACATCGCCATTTTAGCGATTCTCAAGGTGGGGGGTGCTTACGTGCCTCTCGATCCCGAATATCCAGCCGATCGCATTGATTATATTTTGAGTGATGGTGGGATCGAAACGATTGTCACGATCGAGGATTTAGCTTGGGAAAAAGCGATTGGGGTAGTCAATGTTATTTGTGTTGATACACAGGATGAGGAAATTGCCTTAGAATCTACCCAGAGACTAGATCGCCACCTCGTCGGCACGACCGAGCGCGATTTGAGCTATGTTATTTACACATCGGGTTCGACGGGCAGACCCAAGGGTGTCGAGATCGAGCACCGCAGCAGTACTAATTACATTCAGGTTGTAAATGAGTCTGTCTATCTGATTCAGCCTGACGATCGAGTGTATCAGGGCTTCTCGATCGCCTTTGATGCGTCGGTAGAAGAGGTCTGGTGTACCTTTGCCGCTGGTGCGACCTTAGTTGTCGGCTCGGTAGAAAAAACTCGCTCTGGGGCAGATTTAGCCGTGTTTTTGACCCAGCAGCAGGTGACAGTGCTATCCTGCGTTCCTACCCTATTGGCAATGATGGAGGTAGAAGTACCCACGATTCGATTATTAATTTTGGGTGGCGAACAATGTCCCCAGGAATTGGTATCTCGCTGGTGCAATCCCCAACGACGAGTATTGAATACTTACGGGCCGACAGAAGCAACGGTCGTCAGTACCTATCAAGAATGTCATCCCGATCGCGCGATTACAATTGGTAAAGCTTTACCAACTTACTACGTTTATATTTTAGATGAAGATCTCCAGTTATGTCCGCCTGGAGTCGAGGGAGAAATTCATATTGGCGGTATTTGTTTGGCAAGGGGTTATGTCGGTCGTCCCGACTTAACCGCTGAGAAATTTATTAATTTAGATCGATATAAAGCGATCGGCATTATCCCAGATCGCTTGTATAAGACAGGGGATTTAGGGAGTTGGACAGATGATGGCGAGATTCAATTTTTAGGACGGATTGACGGACAAGTCAAATTGCGTGGATTTCGGATCGAACTATCGGAAATCGAATCTGTCATCATGCAATGTGCTGGAGTCAGTGCGGCAGTAGTCGCAGTTAAAAAAGTCGCTCAGATCGATCGCTTAATTGCTTATCTAGTCCCCAAGCAGAGCTTGGCAGAACTAGATCTAGCAGAAATTCATGAGACAATGCGATCGCGCCTTCCTGCCTACATGATACCGACAAGTCTAGAGGTATTAGTATCTCTGCCTACTTTACCGAGTGGGAAAGTCGATCGCAAATCTCTACCAGAACCAAAAAATATCGGTATTAATTTCCAGATTAATAACGGTCGTAAACCAAATAATGAAGCCGAAAGTAAGATAGCTTTTATCTGGGCGGAAGTATTAGGGATTAATGAGATCTCGATCGATGCTGATTTCTTTCAGGAATTAGGCGGACATTCGTTACTGGCGGCGATAGTTATTTCCAAGCTGCGAGAAAATTCTCAATTTCAAGATTTAGCCGTATTAGATATCTATCAACATCCAACTGTTGCTAAACTTGCCACAGCATTAGCAGATCGCCAGCAACATCCAACCTCAACCCAGCATAGAGAAACGTGCGAACGCCCGACCGCCAAAGCACGTCCGAGCGGAAATATTTGGACGATTTTAGGAATTTATGTTCTCTACTTTATCTATAGCACTCCGATCGTCTTACCTTTTTCTGTCTTTGATACTTTGTATGATGATGGCTGGAACAAATATGCTGCATTAGCTTTATCTGGAGTCGCACTGTTATTAATCCATCCAAGTTTGCTCCTAATTAGTATTGCCTTGAAATGGTTGGTTATTGGTAAATATAAGGCTGGTAGTTATCCGCTGTGGGGTAACTATTATTGGCGATTTTGGTTTATGCAGCAAGTACACAAACTGGTATCCACTGAATATCTGGCTGGCTCTCCGTTATTAAATACTTATTACCGTCTATTGGGTGCAAAAGTAGATCGCAATATTTATCTGGGGGGAATCGAACTAGTAGCTGCCGATCTAATTACCATTGGTGCGAATACGAGTATCAATGATGGTGCCAGTTTAGTCGGCTATGAAATCGTTGATGGCAGGTTAGAAATAGGTAATGTGACGATCGGGCGCGATTGTTTTATCGGCTCGAATACGATGTTAGGACTGCATACCCAAATTGCCGCTCGATCGCGAATTGGCGATTTATCTTATCTGGGTAATGGGTTAACGATTCCGACGGGGGAAGTATGGATTGGTTCGCCAGCAAAGTTAGATCCTAATACTAGCAGTCAGATTGCGGAAAGTGCGGTCTTGGGCTTTGCCCTGTCTTGTCGCACACAAACGGGAGGTTTCCTCCCGTTCGATGCGCCGCAAGTGGAGCACCTTTTCAAGACAGACGAGCTATTAACCCCTGTACCTAAGTGCGGGAATTTATTAAAACTGGGTTATTTAGTAGGCTCGATCGCCATCTGGTTAGTTCCGTTTATTTCCGCAATTCCTGGCTTTTTATTATGGCAACAGTTACTAAAAGAACTCGAAATCGATGAATTATTAATTCCCTCAGCAATTTTAGGTAGTTTTTCATTTATAGGCATATTTTGCCTGCAAGTTTTGCTCTATAAATGGATGCTGCTGGGTCGAGTTAAACCTGGTAATTATCCGGTCTATAGTAGTTTTGGACTGCGAAAATGGTGGATCGATCGATTGATGAGTATGAGTTTAGAGATGATGCCAACGCTCTATTCTACGCTCTATCTACTGCCCTGGCTGCGAATGTTAGGGGCGAAAATTGGCGCACGGACAGAAATATCTACCGCGACTAATATTACGCCCGATCTACTATCGATCGGATCGGAGAGTTTCATCGCCGATACGGTATCTTTAGGTGCGGTTAAAGTCGATCGGGGATGGATGGAGTTATCCCCAACCAGAATTGGCTCTCAAACCTTTGTGGGTAATGGTGCGTTAGTGCCAGCACACAGTACGATCGCCGATAATTCTCTGATTGGTTGCCTTTCAATCCCGCCCGTCAGCGACGAGCCGATGCAACCAGATACCGCGTGGCTGGGTTCTCCAGCGATATATATTCCCCACCGTGAAGTTATCGATAGCTATGAAGAATCGCAAACCTATAAGCCACCCCGCCATTTATATGCGATCCGACTGGCGATCGAGTTTTTGCGCGTTACGCTCCCTGGTAGCATTCATTTTATCGTTCTCTTTACCCTAGAATTCGGATTGACGGTCATCGCCGATGCCAATTCAAGTTGGGAGTGGGATTTGGCAATCTGGGCGGGGGTTTTTCTCTGGTTTCCGTTCTGTTATTTCCTATTTACCACACTTTCTACCTTCTTCGTCATCGGCTTAAAATGGCTGGTCGTCGGTCGTTATCGATCGGGTACTATCCCCTTGTGGAGCAGCTTTATCTGGCGGACAGAGTTGATTACAGGGCTGTATGAGGCGATTATCGTGCCGGGATTCTTGTTCTTTCTGCTCGGTACGCCCTTCGCGCCGATGCTCTTGCGGTTGCTGGGGATGAAAATTGGGCGGAATGTGTATATCGAAACTACTGATTTTACCGAATTCGATCTGATTACGATCGATGATAATGTGATTCTCGATCGCGATTCTACTCTCCAAACTCACCTATTTGAAGATCGGGTAATGAAACTAGGCAAACTCCATCTCTATTCCCGCGCTCAAGTAGGTAGTTGGGGGATGATTCTCTACGATACAGTGCTGGAACCAGATGTTCTCATTCAACCGATGTCCTTGGTAATGAAAGGTGAAAAATTGCCTCCTGCCACTACTTGGCAAGGTATCCCAGTCTCTCGTACTT
>NZ_PVWO01000420.1 GCF_003003845.1 Chamaesiphon polymorphus CCALA 037
CTTATCTCCCGGCTCCCCGCTCCTATTCCCTAATTCCTCGTATGGTGGTGATCGTACCGGATGCGCGAACCTGCCCAGAGTAGCTTCTCCCGAAGGGTTTGATAATAAGAGTAGTTGTCGCGGAGGATGACAAACTTTGCTTGACAGTCAGCCATCTGGACATCTACCCGCTGTCCCGGCCAAATTGAGGTAGCTAGCACCCCATCGTTCCACAGTTTGGTATTGAGTTCGTAGTCGCCAAGCGGCCAAATGCTCACAGTCGAGCCGGGAGGAATGATAATTGGACGGCTGGAGAGACTCAACGGACAGATTGGCGCAATACTAATTGCGGCCATGCCAGAATGGACGATCGGGCCATTTGCTGAAACATTATAGCAAGTAGATCCTGTAGGGGTAGAAACTAGCAGTCCATCACCTTGATATTGATCGACAATTTCGCCATCGATTTCCATTTCTAAAATTGAAGTCAGCATTCGATCTGCGGCGGCTGGCTTGATACACATATCATTGAGGGCGAGGAATTTTTCGCTCTCAGGTTCGCCGTTGCGTTCGTCTCCATTATATATGTGTGCTTGGAGCATCATGCGTCGCTCGATCGCATATCGATCGCTTTCTAATCGATCCCAGATATTCTCGCCATCGATCGGTGTATCGAGGTTAAATAGTTCTAATGGTTCGGTCAAGAACCCCAGATGTCCACCAGCATTGATCGCCAGGATCGGGATGCCGTCGGGGGAAAGTTGCCTAGCAGCCGTCAGTGCGGTACCATCGCCACCAAGCACGATCGCCAGATCGATCGGTTTGCTGGTAGAACCGAGGAATACTGGATAGGGATTGTCTTTAGCTCCACTCGGCCCCATCATTACATGACAACCTTTTTGTTCGAGTTGTTTGGCAGCTTTTTCGGCCAGGTTTTTGCTGCCGCGATCTCCGGCTTTGTGGGCAATGATGACGTTTTGGAGTTCCACGAGTTAGTGAATAGTGAATAGTGGATAGTGGATAGTGGATAGTGAATAGTGGATTGTAGATGACAGTGATTTTTTGGTAGTAACAAGATTAAGAGACCGATATCTGGACGCAAGCGTCCAAAACTACTATCCACTATCCACTATTCACTAATGCAAGAAGTGACGCACACCAGTAAACACCATTACTATACCCAATTCATTAGCAGCAGCGATCGAGTCGTTATCGCGCATACTACCACCGGGTTGGACGATCGCGGTAATTCCGGCGGCGGCGGCGGTTTTGACAGAATCATCGAAGGGGAAGAAGCCGTCGCTAGCGAGGATTGCGCCTTGAGCATTGGTGCCAGCTTGTTCGAGGGCAATTTTAGCGGAGCCGACGCGGTTCATTTGTCCGGCACCTACGCCAATGGTAGCGCGATTTTTGGTAACGACGATCGCATTAGATTTGACGTGTTTGCAGACTTTCCATGCGAATAATAATTCTTGCAATTCTGCTTCAGTTGGTTGTTTGGTGGTAACTACTTGCCAGTTATCGGTAGTTTCGATCGTTTCATCGGCAGCTTGAACTAACAGTCCGCCTGCGATAACTTTGACATTATCTTTCGTCCCAGTTGCCAGATCTGCTAACGTTAATACCCGCAGATTCTTTTTAGCGGCAAATACTTCAGCCGCTTCGGGTGTACATTCTGGTGCGACAATACATTCAAGGAAAGTTTGACTCATCGATCGAGCGGTATCGGCATCTAGCGGACGATTGACAGCGACGATGCCACCGAAAGCAGAAGTAGAGTCGGCATTGTAAGCTCGATCGTATGCCTCTAATAAAGTATCGCCCAAAGCCGTCCCACAAGGATTGTTATGTTTGATAATCGTCGCAGCGGGAGTATCGCCAAACTCAGCAATAATCCGCCGTGCGGCTTCTAAATCGACGAGATTGTTATAACTGAGTTCTTTACCCTGCAAGATTTTGGCAGTCGTCCAACCCGTGGGCACGGCTCCTGTCTGATACCATGCGGCTGGTTGGTGGGGATTTTCGCCGTAGCGGAGCGATTGTAACGGTTGGGCAGAAATTTGATAATTAGTACTTTCGCCTGCTTGCTCGGCCAGATAACCTGCAATCGCCGTATCGTAAGCGGCGGTATGTTGGAATGTTTCTAATGCTCTGGCTTGCCGAAACTCGATCGAAACCGCTCCACTATTTTTAGTCAATTCGGCCAGATAATCGTTGTAGCGATCGGGATTGGATAATACCGTTAAATGGGCGAAATTCTTAGCTGAAGCGCGAAGCATCGCGGGGCCACCGATATCGATTTGCTCGATCGCTTCTGCTAAACTGACTCCAGGCTTACTAATTGTCGCAGCAAAAGGATATAAATTAACGACCACTAGATCGATCGGGCGAATTTGATGCTGCTCCAAATCGGCTAAATGTTCGGGCATATCTCGCCGCGCCAGAATCCCCCCATGTATTTTCGGGTGCAATGTCTTCACCCGTCCGCCCAAGATTTCCGGCGCACCAGTATATTCAGCCACCTTCATGACGGGGATCCCTTCGGCTTTCAAGGCTTGCGCGGTGCCCCCACTACTGACAATCTCAAAGTCAAATTTTTCGACTAATTGACGCGCAAATTCAATCAGTCCGGTTTTGTCAGATACACTCAGGAGTGCTAAACGAGTCATATATACGTTAAGTGTGAGGAATGGCTAGAGGCTAGTATATCGGGTTTCAGGTATTGAGATCGAGATACTTACACTCTGTGACTTCAATTCGATCTAGTGGAAGGATGGCGGCTGAAATCTTTGTTATGGTTGGGGTTTGTCCGATCGACTTGAAAGAATTGAGTTAGATGTGGCTATAATTTAAGAATAAATTGAGAGAGTAGAGGTGTTAGTATGCTCCAACCAATTCAACTACCTAGCGGAAAGATTGTCGATCTTTCTAAATGTATTGCAATCGTTCCAAGCGATAACTCGACAGATAGTGAGATGATTTTAGCTGGTACAGAGCAGCAAATCCAGATTGACTCGATCGATCTAAAAATTTTACAACAGGAATTAAAACAGCCTAACATAAAAGACCGATGCAACTTCAATTTAGATCCAAAAACTCCACAGGCAGAGAGCGAGTATCGCGAAGAGCTAGCCAGAAAGCTTCAGATATTTAATAACCGTTGGGAACAGCTAGCTACAGATAAAAATGCAGATCGAGAATCTGATATATTTAAACAAATTCTAGATGACCAACGCCCCAGCGGGCAAAAGCTTTATAGTGCAGAATGATTATACTCATTGATTCTGGCATTCTCGGACAACTGTGTAGGCCAAATTTGAATCCAGAAACGCTAGATCTCAAAAGATGGTTCGACAGAGTGTTAATTCGTACTAATGTTGTTAGCTCTAAAATCTGTGACTATGAAGTGCGCCGAGGTTTATTATTAGCGCAAAAACAGGGATTAGTTGCAGATGGATTATCTATATTAGATGATTTAGATCGGTTAATTGATTTTCTATATTTAGAAGACAGAATCTTAGATTTAGCAGCAGATATCTGGGCAAGAGCTAGGGCAAGCGGACAACCAACGGCTGGAGATCTGAAGCTGGATGCCGATATGATTATTTGTGCGACTTGGCAAGACTTGGCTAGTCGCTATCCAGGGCAAGAGGTAGTAATAGTTACAACTAATGTTAGACACCTGTCCCGGTTTGCTAATGCGGTGGTTTGGCAAGATTTGAGTGTTTAAGTGTTAGGAAGATCCACTACCTCTTTGTCACTCTGTTGGTAATATAGATTGCTCTACATACCTCTACTAATTTAATCGATGGAATCAACAGAACCGATCGAACTTCAATTGCAAAAAGCACGCTCTCTTTTCCAACAATGGCAAGCGATCTAGAGCTTCAGATCTTGGACGATCTTACGATTCAGGCTGAAGGAAAAAACAATATTATTTTGTCTGCTAAGTTCAGAAATATTTTAATAGTAGACGACAATGAGTTCTCCTTTAGCAGGATAGACTCTATAATTGCATGGAAGCAGGAGTTTTTATCGATGCCAGCATTAATCGAACTACAGACAAGAGACTTAATGCATTTAAATATAGACTAGATTATCTCACTTGAGGTTATATCAAGATCTAGATTAAACCTAAAGTGAAATCTTCACCACTCGCGATCGATTAAATCAGACTTTTAAATAAATGGATGCCATCGGCTTTTCCCAGGAGGGGATCGGCAGCTCGTTCGGGGTGGGGCATCATCCCGACAACATTGCGAGTTTCGTTGCAGATACCAGCAATGTTATTTAACGAGCCGTTGGGATTGGTACCAGCGTAACGAAATAAGACTTGTCCGTTCGATTCTAATCGATCGAGTGTATCGACATCGGCATGGTAGCAGCCTTCACCGTGGGCGATCGGGAGTTCGATCGGGGTAGTGGTACTATAACCCTGAGTCCAGATCGAATCGGTACTTTCGACTTGGAGGGGTACCCTGTCACAAATAAAGTGGAGATCGCGATTGCGGACGAGGGCACCAGGCAGCAATCCCGCCTCGGTAAGCACCTGAAAACCATTGCAAATACCTAAGACATATTTACCCTGCTGGGCATGGGCGACAACTTGCTTCATAATCGGCGAAAATTTGGCAATTGCCCCACAGCGGAGGTAGTCGCCATAACTAAAGCCACCAGGAACTACGACGACATCGACATCGTGTAAGTCGGTTTCTTCATGCCAGATGGTGCGGGTGGGTTGTCCGAGCAAATCGCGGGTAACGTAGACTACATCGCGATCGCAGTTGGAGCCGGGGAAGACGATTATTCCGAATTTCACAATAGTTGGGAGTTGGGAGTTGGGAGTTGGGAGTGTGGCTGCGCCACAGGAGAGTGATGGAGAGTTGTAGTTAGGAACAAATGGAGAGTTTGAATTATTCGTTTAAAGTCAAGCTTTAAGGGTTCACCGTTGAATTAAAAGATGTACCTTCTTAACTCCCAACTCCTAACTCCCCTCTCCCAACTCAATTCGATAATTCTCAATCACAGGATTCGCCAAAAGTTGGTCGCACATGAGATCTAGTTGGCTGCGGGCTTGGGTTTCGTCGGCGGCATTAAGATTGACTTCGATATATTTACCGATGCGGACGCTCTCGACATCAGTGTAGCCCATATGGGCTAGGCCAGATTGAACTGCCGTACCAGCGGGATCGAGGACGGAGGGACGAAGGGTAACGTAAATGCGAGCGTGATATTTTTGGTTCAACGGGATCCCTCAACTTTGCGATAATTAGAGCAGCGATTACCTCCGTTAGGCTTCTGCTAAGGC
>NZ_PVWO01000421.1 GCF_003003845.1 Chamaesiphon polymorphus CCALA 037
GGTCTGGGGGGAGCCTCCCCCAGATCCGGGTTCTCCCAGCACCAGAAATCTCCAAAAAGCACCACTGTTCAGGTTAAGACAGAGCACCCACTAATGTTTAAAAAAATCCCCCTCGCCTGGTTGCAACTCAGCCACGAAAAAATCCGCCTCCTCGTCGCCATCGCAGGCATCAGCTTCGCCGACATCCTCATGTTCATGCAACTCGGATTTCGCGACGCCCTCTTCGATAGTGCCGTCAAATTCCATACCAACGTCACAGGCGACATCTTCCTCGTCAGCCCCCAATCCACGGCATTAATTGCCATGAAATCCTTTCCCAGAAGACGATTGTATCAATCCCTCGCCTTCAAGGAAGTCGAATCTGTTACCCCCATCTACCTCGGCTTTGGGATCTGGAAAAATCCAGTTGAAAAGAACACCCGCCAGATCATGATTATTGGCTTTAACCCAGCCGATAAACAACTATTCCAACTTCCAGGCGTTGCTGAAAACATTGCCAAAATGCAACTGCCAGATACCTACTTATTCGACGAAAAATCTCGCGAACAATTTGGCCCCATTCCCAAAATATTTAACTCAGGACAACGGGTACAAACCGAAATAGATGGCCGAAAAATCGACGTTGGCGGTTTATTTACCCTCGGTGCATCATTTGGTGCCGACGGCAACCTCATGACTAGCGATACCAACTTCGCCCGCATGTTCAAAAATCGCGATCGAGGATTGATTGACGTTGGTGTCATTAAATTAAAACCAGGTGCCGATGTCCAATCGACGGTAGCCGCGATCGATGCATATTTGCCTAAAGATGTCAAAGTAATGACCAAAGAACAATTCATCGACTTCGAGAAAAGTTACTGGCAAAGTGGTACTTCGATCGGGTTTATTTTTACCCTCGGTACGATCATGGGATTCATCGTCGGGATTGTCATTGTTTATCAGATTCTTTATACCGATGTTGCCGATCACTTATCTGAATATGCCACCCTCAAAGCGATGGGTTATACAGATTTTTATCTGCTCACTGTCGTCTTTCAAGAAGCAATTATTCTCTCGATCGTTGGATTTTTCCCTGGCATGTTAGCAGCAACCGGATTATACACACTGACTCGCAATGCAACTAGTCTGCCGCTATTAATGACCGTGGGTCGTGCTACTACCGTCTTAATCTTAACGATGATAATGTGTACCATTTCTGGCGCGATCGCGGTTCGGAAGTTGCGAGCAGCAGATCCAGCAGATATGTTTTAATTGTTGGCGTGTGTGTGAGTCTATTCCCTTGAGTCTAAATAAATCAGCTCGATGTCGATCGAGATCGAACCCAGAAACTGTAGGTGCGCGTTTTACCCAGTTGATTGATATCGGTAATGAAGCGATCGATTATAATTAATATCGATCGAGTCTAGCTAAATCCGAATCATTCATCGAGCTAGCGAGCCAACCAGCGATTAGCTTGTTCGATGAGATCGGGAATTTGACGATCGATCTGCCACACGAGCGGGATGCCATCGTCGCCGCCAGCGAGTAAATATTTGCCATCTCTACTAAAATTGATGCTCCTAATCGTGCCCCAATAGCCCCGAAAATCAGCCAACTGACGACCGCGAACGTCCCAAATCCTTAAGGCTGCGCCAGCACCGCCAGTCGCGATCGAGCCATCTTGACTGCTAATATCGATATTTTCCGTTCCGGCTTGATAAGTTTGAACGCCTTTTTCGTCTTCAATTAAGTTAGTTTCAATCTCCGATCTCCAGATTTTACCTTCTTTACTGACGATCGTAAATAGCTGCGGATCTTTACTAAAGCCAACTATAACTTTACTTCTAAGAGCTTTTTCGCGATCGTATTTTAGTTGCTTGACCTGTGGTCTTTGGGTAGGACGCTCGATCTTGGTAATTACAGCAACTCGACCTTTGTCGGCACCGACTCCTAAACTTTTGCCATCTTTACTAAATCTTAAAGTGAGATGCGAGTAATCCAAGTGGACGGGTGGGATGACGATCGAATCTAGTAGTTTATTTTCGTTGATATCGATCGCCCAAAATTTGATATTATCGCCAGTTTGTCCGGTTGTTGCTAGCAAACAGATATTAGATAGATCGCCATAAGGTTTGTAATTCCAATCCATACTATCTACATTACCTTGTCCGGTATTGAAGCTACTAACTTCAATAATTTTCTGCTTACCGTCCTCATTTTCGAGCTTCAGCAATCTAATATTGCCCTGAGAATCACCAACGGCGATCGTTCTTTTATTGGGAGTAGAATTGGGATGAATCCGAATTGTATTAAATTTAATTGCCTTGTCTCGATCGGAAAAACTACTTAGTTGTTGAGGAAGTTGACCGGGACTATGAGACCACCAGGCAATTTTCCCATCTTCCCCGGCTGTAATAAAATACTTAGAATCGTAAGGATCGAACCGCACGCTATTGATTTTTTCTTTGTGTTTATGTTCTGAGGGCATCACTTCTGGTATTTTCCAGATCCGAATGATACTATCATCTCGACCGCTAGTTGCTAATTGTCGATCTAAATTATTACTGGGTTTAAATCGCATACTTTCGATCGAGCCTTGATGACCTTTAAATTCGGTAATTAATTTACCATCATCTTCAAGATTCCAAATTCTGACCGAACTACCATTACTCGCTGTCGGATCTTTGGCAGATGCTGTGGCTAATAGCTTGCCATCGGGACTAAATCGAACCGTTCTAACTTCTCCGGTATGCGCGTTAATTGTTTTGAGATACTTACCATCAGCATTCCACAGCCGCACGGTGCCATCGCTGCTCCCTGTAGCAATTTCATAATCGTCACAATTGGTAGATACTGACGAGCAAAAGTAAATACTATTCACAGCACCGATATGACCTTCGAGAATCGCGATCGGGTTACCATCTAAATCCCAAATTTTTGCTGTATTATCTTTGCCAGCACTGCCAATGCGATCTTTTTTACCATTTAAATTAAGCGAGACAACTCCCTGCGGATGGGCGACATTACCATCACGATCGACAAATGTTTTAATTAAATTTAAGCGATTATTATCATCTACTTGCCACTTTTTTAATTTACCATCAGTCTCACCAGTACTAAATACATACAACCGATCGTCACGAAGATCGCGCATCAATCGCACATTTTGGACGCTACCTTGATGCGCTATAGCTTGCTCGACCTTCGCTTTATTTTGAATCCGATCGATTCCGAGTTTTTCCCATAGTCTGATATAGCCATCGCTACTACCAGTGGCAAACATGCGATCGCATTCAGGATTTTCGGAGGTGAAACTAATAATTTTAGCTTCATCTTGGAGCGCGATCGCGAGTTTTGGCTCGCTAATTGGGATATTTGCAGTCCGATCCCATAGTTTAATCGTACCATCGCTTCCCGCCGTAAAAATCCGATCGTTACCACAAAAATAGACTGTATTTACACCTTGCTGATAGGTTTGAATTTCATCAATTTCTTGAATGCTATCGACCAGCTTTTGGAGGGCTAATTTGGGGCCGATTGTCGGCGATCGATCGCCCATTAAAGTCATCCGAATTGCTTGAGATTTTTTGGCATTCTCGATCGCGGCTTGGAGCGAATCGATCGGTGCAAATTCATACTGTTGGATAATTTGAGTGCTGGTGCGTTCGAGTCGATCGATCCTGTCGGAAATTGTCAGGCTGTGACCGAGCCAAATTAAGCTAGCTAATAAAATTAAGCCGATACCAATTAATAGCAATAGGATTTTAACAAATCTTTTAATCCGATTTTGGATCTTTTTCAGCTTCCAATCCGTGCGCCGTTCTTGGCTGCGATCTATAAAAGCCGTGTCTTCAATCCCGATCAATTGATTTTGTCGCCACTGAAATTCTTTCCAGGAAATTGCGGCATCCAAGGCATCACCATCTAGCAAGAAGGTGTCCGATCGATCGTTATTTAGCCAATCAGTTAAAGCCTTACCATGAGGACAAATATCTGCCAACTGTCGATCGATCCAATCGCGACTAAATACCTGCTGATAAATCGGATTGTAAACTTGTAATTTTCCCGATCGTTCTACCACCAATCCCGACAATCTCAGCCATTGTTGCTCCGGGCTATTATTAGCAACTAGGCCAGATTTAGAGGTAATAATATACCGATATTGCTGGAGTAAATGGCTAGATATTTCTCGCCTTGCCAAGATCCGAGCTTCGATCGTGCGTAAGTGAACGGGATTGTCTCGCTCTTTCCAGTTATCGATAATTTTTGTAGTTACAATTTGCTCGATCGCCTCGTGGGGAGATTCAACTACTAACTGACATAATTTTTGGGTCAGAAAAGGTTGTCCTCCAGTCCAATCGAGAATTTCGGTTATAGTCTGGCTGGGATCGGCTACAATTCCATCTAAACCTCGGATTAAGGGTGAAAGATCGTCAGTTAATTGCAATCCATTTAACTCGATCGCGCGACCGATATTAAAGGGAGTAATTTGTCGATCTTTAATCAAATCCGTCGGTGCAGCTACGCCTAATAACACAAACGATAACCGCTGATATTTAGGTCTAGCAGCGCGTCGTTCCGCACAACTTCGGATCGTGCCAAAAAAGTTATCGGTAAAGGCACCCAAACTCAGAACTTGGTCGATTTCATCGATAAAAATTACAATCTGACTATCGATCTGCTCCAGCACGATCTCATCGATAAAATTTGCCAACCTTTTACTCGCCGGGAGCCGAGCGTGAGTATCCCAAAAAACTTCTAACTCCGCATCTAAATCAAATTGACTGGCTAACTCATCCGCGATCGAGTTATACCACTGTGCTTCGCTCACATCCACAGTGCCGATCCCCGCCAGATCGATCTCGATACACGCCACTCCTCGATCTGCCAATTTCTGCATCGCGCGCAGTTTGAGACTAGATTTGCCCATCTGGCGGGAGTTTAAAATATAGCAAAACTCGCCACTATCGATATACCGATCCAAATCTCGATCGGCGGATCTGACGACATAGGTAGGTGCATTTGCAGGGAGACTACCACCAATTTTATATGCGATCGTGCCGATAGCCGCTCTCCTCGCCTGGGTGACAATGCTGTGGGACTTTGAATCTAGTTTATTTTCCCATCATTTCGATCGACTGATATCGACTTTGATAAGTCGATATCGACTTCGGTAGCGAGCTATCTTTCGCTACTCCCCCTGGGTTGTATACACAAGTCTACTGAGCTTCGTTTTAGGTTGATTTACCCCCCAACCCCCCCTTATAGAAGCCATTTAAGATCTTCTAGAGGGGGAGGGCGGGT
>NZ_PVWO01000422.1 GCF_003003845.1 Chamaesiphon polymorphus CCALA 037
AAACGATACTCGTCAATCCTATTCCGAGATTTCGCCCGTAATTATTCCAAAATTCTAACGCATCTCGATCGCCTGCTGCGGCCAATACTCCCAGATCTTTCGGCTCTTTACCCGTCATGCGTCGAATCGCTTGTCCAGAGAGAAACTGTTCGAGCGAGCCATTATTGCCACTATTGCAGGGATGCCCATCCGGATCGAAAGCAATCAATCCCAATTCTCCCGCACTCCCAGCGTGTCCGGTAAATAATGCCCCATTCAGAAACACCGCACCACCAACGCCCGTGCCCAAAGTTAGCAGTACGGCATTGCGATAATTTCGCCCCGCACCCAGCCACTTTTCCCCCAGTCCCGCACAATTAGCGTCGTTACCAACGATCGTCGGTACGCCCGTGCGAGACTGGATCAGCGTCGCCACCGGAATATCGATCCACCCTTCAAGATTGATGGCAATCTTCGCCACCCGTCCCGCTGCATCCGCAGGGCCTGGTGTACCGACGCCGATCGCGTTAATATTAGCCAATCCTGGGGCTAATTTCTCGATCGCATAAGCCATCATATCGATCGTTTCATCGGGATAGGCTGGCTGTGGCGTCGGTACTGTCAATGACTGAATACAAGTCCCATCTTCAGTAAATCGTCCTAATTTAATCGCCGTACCGCCTAAGTCGATCCCGATTACTTCTGTCATGCAATTAGAGGTTAGAGGTCAGAACGTGATGAATGCTGATGTTGCTCTAGCATTTTATCTCGATCTGTGGTGCATGAGTCAGCACAACGAGTGGAAGTCGTCGCTAGTGATGCAAAGTCCGCCTTCTCTACGAGACGCTACGCGAACGCGGACTGGGGTTTATCTTGTTTAAAAGCTATGCGAACTAAAATCCTAGTCCGCAAAGGCGGACTTTGCAACATGAGCAGCGGTTAGAAACCGCTGAGGTCACAACTAGCAACTTGCGTTAATCTAGTAGATGATGCTGTTTATCTCTCACTCGCTTATGCAACCGCCACACGCAGCCAAGCTAGCTCACCAGATTGAGATTCATGGCGATACGATCGTCGATGAATATTTTTGGTTGCGCGATCGAGACAATCCGCAAGTAATGGAATATCTTACAGCAGAGAACGATTACACAGAGCGAGTATTAGAGCCACACGCCGAACTACGGGAGAGCTTATTTCAAGAGCTAAAAGCGCGAGTTAAGGAAGACGATAACAGCGTACCCGTCAAAAAAGATGCTTATTACTACTACACCAGAGTTGCTGCGGGTAAGCAGTACGGTATTCATTGCCGCAAAAAAGGCGATCTCAATAGTCCTGAAGAAATCATCTTAGATGAAAACCAACTGGCTGAAGGTAAGCCTTATTTTCAGCTCGGCACATTTAGCATCAGTCCCAACCATCAACTCCTAGCCTATGCCGAAGATATCGATGGCTCGGAGAGATATACGCTGCGGATTAAAAATCTCAACACAGGCGAGCTATTACCCGAAACGATCGCCAATACTTATTACTCGCTAGAGTGGGTAAACGATAACCAGACTTTTTATTACACCGTTTTAGATGAAAACTTGCGCCCTTATCGGCTGTATCGGCATACCATAGGACAGCCGACGGAGCGAGATGAACTAATCTATGAAGAACGGGATTCGCAGTTTTTTGTCGGTTGTGACAAATCCCGTGACGATCGCTATATCTTCCTCACAACTAACGGTAAAATTACCAGCGAACAATATTTTGTTTCAGCAGACGATCCGCACGGTACTTTTTCGATCGTCACACCCCGCCAGAAGGGGCATGAATACAGCGTCAGCCATCATCAGGGCTATTTTTACATTATTACCAATGACAACGCCCAGAACTTCCGGATCGTGCGGACGCTGGTAACGCAACCACAGCAGCAGTACTGGGAGGAATATATTCCTCACGATCCGGAGCGATTAATTGAAGGATTCGATGAATTTAAAGATTACTTTATTATTAGCGAACGCTATCAGGGTTTAGGACAATTACGCGCGATCGATCTCCAGAATCAAACATCACACTATCTAGAATTCGACGATCCCACGTATCTAGTATTTGGTGCGACTAATCCGGAATACGATACGCAGACATTCCGCTTTGGCTATACCTCGCTAGTCTCGCCGATGACGGTATTTGAGTACGATCTGCGTTCGCGATCGAAGACGATTCTTAAGCAAAATGAGATTCCAGGGGGTTACGATCCGAGCCAGTATCATTCCGAACGAATTTTTGCCCATTCTCACGATGGCGTAGAAGTGCCGATCTCGATCGTTTATCGCCAAGATTTTAAACGCGATGGTACCGCACCGCTCTATCTCTATGGCTACGGCTCTTACGGGATGAGTCTAGATCCAGGATTTTCGACCAATCGACTCAGTTTACTCGATCGCGGCTTTGTGTATGCGATCGCCCATATTCGCGGCGGTTCGGAATTGGGGCGACATTGGTATGAGTCGGGTAAGTTCTTACAGAAAAAAAACACCTTTCTAGATTTTGTGGCTTGCGCCGAACATCTAATTGCCGAAAAGTATACCAGCGCGGGTAATATTGCGATCGCGGGTGGTAGTGCGGGTGGGTTGCTAGTCGGCGCGACGATTAATCTCAAACCCGAATTATTCAAAGCCGCGATCGCTCAAGTACCATTTGTAGATGTGCTGAATACGATGCTGGATGCCGATTTACCACTGACACAGTTGGAATACGATGAGTGGGGCAATCCCGCCGATGAGGAGTTTTATCGCTATATCCGCTCCTATTCCCCTTACGATAATGTCGAGGCGAAGGCTTACCCACACCTATTAATTACTGCGGGATTGAACGATCCGCGCGTGACTTATTGGGAGCCTGCTAAGTGGACGGCAAAATTGCGAGATCTCAAAACTGACGATAATTTACTCTTGCTCAAAACCAATCTAGATTCTGGGCATGGCGGCGCGTCGGGACGGTATGAATATCTCAAAGATATCGCTTTGGAATATACTTTTTTACTGACTGTTTTCGAGAAGGTGAGTAATATTTAAAAGACAGCTTACCTAGCAAGTTGAAAACCAGGTAACGTATACACTCGAACTCAACAGGCAAATCTTTACGATCGAGAATTTATCTGCGTGTGTGGATAAAGAAACCGGAGAGCCGTTTTTTCACGAACGACGGTAGATCATTTGCAGCAAATTATCCTGAATGGGCAAGAATCCGAGCGATTTACTGAAGTTCTGGTGAATAATTATGCCGCATGAGGCTTGAGCTTTATCGATCGAGTCTCAATACTCTCGATTGTTAGATATGATATTCTGCTCAACTTTAGGGGCATTATATAGATAATAGTTAACAACTGTGGAAAACAATTAATCTTGCTAAATAGACAAACCTTGAAGAATTCAAATTCTCAAGTGTGCTAAGATATCCAGCCAAATCAAACAATAGATAATTTATTGTCAGCTTTATAGCGGCTAATTTATAAGATTTTATTATGGAAACAGGTTTTTTTGCCTATAGTGGTCAACCTAAATCTTCAGGTGATTCGATTGAAGAAGCAATTAAAATTATTAATAATACTGGAGATATATTATTAACGTCGTGGAAAATTTTTTCCATCAATGGTAAGACGATAATAGAGGATATCATAAAAGCTATTGATAATGCAGATTATTTCTGTGCTGATTTAACAGGGCTTAGTGATAATGTTATTTTTGAGCTTGGTTATGCGATATCAAAAAACAAATCTATATTTTTAATACTGGATTCTTCACATACTGAATCAATAAGAAAGTATAATGAACTTTCACTATTGACGACAACTGGACATAAGAAATATATAAATAGCCTTGATATAGTAGAATCGTTTAATTCTTTTATATCGAAACCTGTTGTTAAAGAAAAACAGGTAAAAAGACAATCCTCTAACTCTATTAAACCTTTACTTTTTATCAAAGGTCAATTTGATTCTTCATATAGTCGTGCTATTTCTACTAAGATTTTAGATTCTAAAATTCCTTGTACCATAGATGATGCTTCAGAAAGTAGCGTACAACCTGTTGAATGGTATTTAGAGCATTTGAACAATGCAGTTCTGTTAGAGTTTTCATCCGTATCTCGCCAGGGATATGAACTTCAAAATTCAAAGTGTTCGCTTGTTGCTGGAATAGCTTATGGATATGGTTTAGATATATTAATGCTAGCTGAAAAGCCATATGAAGCTCCAGTTGATTATAGAAATGTTCTAATTACATATGAAGATAAGAAACAATGCGAAAAGATAGTTTCTGAATTTTTAGAACCTTTGAAGAATAATCTACTAGAATACTATTCGCAGCAAAGAACAAGTCAAGACAGAAAGAAGCAAATAACCAACTTTCAGCGAATTAGCTTTGGTGAATTTCTGGCAGAGCATGAAAGTGATGAGCTGTCAGACTATTATGTTGAAACATTTAATTTAGATGAATTGATTAAAAATGATTATAATATCGTAATTGGTAGAAAAGGGACAGGTAAGACTGCAACTCTTTATTACTTGAAAAACAGGCTAGAGAAAGATGCTAGAAATCATGTTTGTTTGATAAAACCTATGAATCTTGAAATAGATTCTCTAGTTAACATTATGCAAGTTCCTTCGGAGGAATATGAGAGAGGCTATTTGGTTCAAAGTGTATGGAAATTTTTGATTTACACGGAAATTGCAAAATCAGTGTATCTTAAAATTGAGACAAAGCCCTTGTATGCACTTAATACTAACGAACTTGAATTTAAGCAATTTGTCGAAGAAAATTCAGAGCTATTTCTAAAGGATTTTTCTGATAGACTGGAAGAAAAGTTAGAAGATATTCGTCAATCGAATATGCTTAGTGAAGGTAATAGCTCATCACATTCTAAAATAAAACTAGCTGAAATTATACATGAAAAAATCCTAGCTAAAATAAGAAATCTGTTATCATCATTATTTGACAAAGAAAAGAAAATTGTAGTATTGATAGATAATCTCGATAAATCTTGGAAGAAAAACAACAAGTTAGATCTTCAAAGTGAATGGATTCTGGGCTTGCTTAGTGTAACAGGTAAAATATTTAGGGAATTGTCCTCTTTCACGATCAAAGGAAAGCAACGGGAAATAGATTTTCACCTTACTGTTTTCTTGAGAAGTGATATTTTTAAATATATTATTGAAAAAGCTAGTGAGCCTGATAAGATTGAATACACAAATCTTTTAAAACTAGGTGACAAAGATATTCTCTTTCGTATTATAGAGG
>NZ_PVWO01000423.1 GCF_003003845.1 Chamaesiphon polymorphus CCALA 037
CATTGGGGGTACTGGTGGCTATCTGTGGCAGATGTACCCACACGGTCATCCTTTGGGGCGGATGTCAGCGGTGTTCGCACATGCCAATCCTTTGGCAGCTTACTTGCAAATGGTATTTATTTTCAGTTTGGGGTTAGTTGCCGATCGATACCAACATGCTACGGCGACACCGACACTCAAGTTTTGGAAAGCTCCAGCGGTATGGTGGTTGGGCGTCATTTTGGGACTGTGTAGTGTCTGCCTGATTTTGACTAGCTCTCGCGGTGCGTGGGGAGTTGCCATTGCCAGCAGCCTAATTTTTACGATTTATCAAGGCTGGTACTGGATTTTGGGCTTAGTTAGCGCGATCGGTACGGTAATTTTGAGTGCGGCTTACGCACCAGCACCGCTCAAAGAACCGCTCAGATCGATCGTACCGCGTTATTTTTGGGCGAGAATTACCGATGAAATGTACCCAGATCGACCGGAAGCAATGACGCGCGTCGCACAATGGAAATTTGCCTGGAATCTGACCCAAGCACGTCCGATAACTGGGTGGGGATTGCAAAGTTTTGGCCCGTTATATCAGCAAGCCCATCAGATGTGGTTGGGCTACCCGCACAATTTATTATTGATGCTGTCATCAAACTTGGGCATTCCTGCCACGATCGCGCTATTTGGCTTAGTCGGTTGGATTTTAGCTCAGGGTACGATCCTGTTTCTCAATTTTCCGCTCCAGTGGCGATCCGAACGGACGATCTTTTTTACCTACCTCATCGCTTTTGCGGGATTTATCGTCTTTAATATCACGGATGTGACGGCTTTGGAGCTACGATTGAATACCCATGCTTGGCTGATTTTAGCCTGTATTTGCGGCATCGTCGATTCTCCAGGGGAGAGGCTACGCCAACGCACCAAGTCTAATATCTAAGCTGTTATGTTGCTAGACTAAAGGGTAAAGGGCAAATCCGCTCGGATCCAACCTTTCTCTGTTGAAGTTCGCAACTGCCGATCGATCGTGAGTATTTTCATGAATAGTAAACAGCAAACTTACTATGCTTTATTAGGCGTACACCCTAGCGCATCCCCGATCGAAATTCGCCGTGCTTATATAGAGTTGAGTAAAAAATATCATCCCGACACGACGGTGTTAAATACAGCTACGGCGACGGTAAAATTTCAGGCATTGAATGAAGCTTACGCGACGATCGGTCATCCCGAACGTCGCTCGGCATACGATCGCCAAATCGGCTACTCGCGGCTGTATGTGGTACAAATACCGCACAATTTTCAGCCGCTCAAATCGCGACCAGATAAGTATCGATCGTCAGCATATCTCGATCCGACCGATCGACCGCTCTCTGGGGGTGAAATCTTTGCTTTGTTTATGCTTGCCGTTACCTTTATCGGTTGCTTTGGATTGGCGATCGCGGTCGGGATTGCCAGAGGGGAGCTATAGAGACCATTTGAGAGCTTGGCAGTGGTTTTGGCTTCAAAGTTTGGGATACTTGCTTGCGTCCTTTTCGATCGCTATTTCCTATTCCCTAATTCAGACTTATTCTCAATAAGGCTTGCTTCTTGCAAATAGACCCCAAGTTCGATATGATAGTAAGCGACGATAAAAATTGGGTGATGAGTATGTCATTCTATACAGAAGACTCCCTCAAAGCTGAGCTACACGAACGGGGCTGGCGACTAACACCCCAACGCGAAATCATCCTGGATATTTTTCAGAACTTAGCCGCAGGTAAACATTTAAGTGCGGAAGACCTTTACGAACTGCTCAAGAGTGAGGGGCATGATATCAGCTTGTCCACCATTTATCGGACGGTCAAACTCATGGCGCGGATGGGGATTTTACGCGAGCTAGAGCTAGCAGAGGATCACAAACACTATGAAATCAACCAACCATACCATCACCACCATCATTTGATCTGCGTGCGCTGCAATCAAACGATCGAGTTCAAGAATGAATCTGTCCTCAAGATCGGCGATAAGACTTCTAAAAAAGAAGGCTACCATTTACTCGATTGTCAGCTAACAATTCATGCTGTTTGTCCGAGTTGTCAGCGATCGATTTTACCTGTTTCGTAAATAGTGGCTAGTAGTCTCCGGCATAAATAAACCTACTATTTGGGAAAGTTGGGAGTGAGGAGTTGGGAGTTGGGAGTGAGGATTAAATACTAGCCTTACTTATGCCGCTCAGTACTAGTGGGAAGGTTTGAGGTCAAAAATGCGAGAGCGGCGAAAATTGGCATCTAGCTGTTCGATCGCCTATTCCAGAAAGCACGCTATTTACGCCGATATAATGAGTCTGAGTAGCGATATTATTGGTTGTAGGATCGCCACTCATGCGGGTATTTGGCTTTACAATCTTATGCTTAAGCCGCTAAAGAGTCATCTTCAAAATCATCCCTAAAAGAGATTTTTACCTGTGCTGTAGGCACGATCTCCCAACCCGCTTGAAGCAGTCTTTGACTGGTTGCCCAACCGATCGAGCCGCGTGGAATTGGGTAATCGGGAACGCACAAATTGGGAAAAGCAGTATGGGGTTTCCAGGGCTGAAAGGGATCTAGTCTCAGGTGTAAAGTTAGCGTTCCCTTAGACGCAAATGTAGGAATCCAGCAGAGTTGTCCGGCCATTTTTAGTATCCTCCAGAGTTTAAGCAGGGATATTTTGAGCGATCGATATACATTCAGTTAACTACACCAAGGATCTTGAGTTTCGTGAAATTTTCAGACCTTGGATCGATCCGCTCTAACAAACCTTACTACCACTTTGACAAAAATAATCTCGATCTAAAGTAGCGATCGCTACCGGATGCAATTTACCTGAATTATGCCAATATGAATTTCACGGCATCTGCTAAATTTGAGACAATTTTATCTGGCTGATGTTGCTCTAGTCGATCGCGATCGCGAATGCCAGACAGTACGCCAATTACTTGAATATGATGAGTTTTGGCGGCGATAATATCTGCTTCGGTATCGCCAATCATCCAGGTGTTTGGCTCTGGTTTCAATTCTGTCAAAGATCGAGCCATCAATTGAGTTTTTGCTCGTACATCACCATGTTTTACGTAATCATCGGGTAGACAATAACGGTAGTGTGGAGCAAAGAATTTGGCCAAATCGTATTGTTTAAAAGCTGGTTCTAGTTCGCATGTGCGCCGCAATGTCATTACCAATAGTTCGCTGCCAGATGCTTGAATCTGCTCTAGAGCGGCGATCGATCCGGGCACAACGCGATCGAGTGATAGATATTGTAATTGATGGGCGTGACGATCGCGCATTTTTTTAAATACTTCGGTTTGAGTCGTTGTCAATCCTGACTCGATGCCAATTTGTCGTTCGGAAATTTGCGCTCGTTTTAATTTCCAGAAGTCATCTTTGGTCAAGATCTTGAGTGACTGATTGGGGTGTTTGACTTTTTCTAAACAGAGCTGATAGACATGATAATATCGATCGGATAAATCCATTATCGGCCCATCAAAATCAGTAATAATTCGCATTAAATTTTTCTTTAATATTGACGAGCAATCTTACTAGTTATCAATTATCAATTATCAATTATCAATTATCAATTATTTTAACGCTGCGCCAACAATAAAATAAATAACCAATCTCCATGGTAACGCCCAAGATCGTGCCGAGCGCAGCAGCAACGGCTCCATTTTGACCCAACTGCGTTCCTAAATATGCTGCGGCTAACATCACTACCGCCCCTACCCAGGCACCCTGATTGACGCCCCAGGTGCGCCCTTCGCTGACCAAAAAACCTTGCATCGCATTTTGAAGCGATACTAATAATGGCATTACCGCACTGATGAGCAATACCGGACGCACGCGCGAGATCAGTTCGTTGTCTTGTCCGACAAACCACCCAATGGCTTCTTGACTCATTGGCGTGCCGCTGACTGAGAATAAAATTAACGAGCAAACTAAGCCAACAGTAATAGTAAAGATAATCAATAGTCGATCGGATAATAATTTACGATTGCGAATGATAATCTGCTGCACCATCCGCGTCGAATTCGCGATGACGACGACTAAACCCCACGCCGCAGGCCAAGCAGCCAAGGCAATTTCCCCATCATTAGCGCGGGCGACGATGCCGACTAGAGCCGCCCGCGCGCCCCATCCCAGCATCATCGTCCCGCCCAATGGTGCGTAAAATTTCCAGACACCTGCTAAATTTTGGGGTAATTCTGGGGTGGATATCATTTCGGGTGGTTTCGTCGCCCCCAATCTTCGCGCCAGATATGTAACGGCGACAGCTTCGGCAATTACGCCCCAAACTAGACTCATCGCCGCGACTACCGCACCATTTGCTTTGAGGCTAAATCCCCCTGCAAGAATACCGCCAACTACCAGCAGGCGAATGATGCCCGCCTGGGCGACAGCACTACTTTGCCCGTTATGAATTAATAATCCTTGAAAATATCGCCGCCAACCGATCGCGAATGGCCATAAAATGACGATCGCCAGTGTCGATCGAATCGTACCGCTCAAACTCGGCGAGACACCCAGCCACCCTTCGCCGACGATCGCAAATATCCAGGGTAAAGTTGTCAATGCCAGCAATAAGCTCATTCCGCCGCTAGCAATTAACGTAAATTTCCATAATGCCCGCCGCGATGCTTGAGTGGGAGCGAGCGCATTACTCGCATGGAGTAACATGATAATCGGACTTTCACAAAAAATAGCAATCGCTTTGGCAACACCAACAGCAGCAATATTCGTGCGCGGATCTGGTAAACGAGCCAGAGTTGTAGTAGTTAAAGGATCTCCCAGTGCCATTGTCACATCGGACAAAGATAGGGGGATAAATTGCTGCCACAGTTTAATTAATTGACGATCGCGATGCATTAGTTAATTTGGAGGAATATCGATCGAACTCGAACAAAATGCGATCGACTAGCCCTGTTTTTGAATTCGATCTAGTAACCACAACGAACACACGATGCCGATAAAATGCGCTGTAATTATATGTGTATTCGCTAATACGATCAATATATCTAACGGTTGAATAATTTTGCTCAAAGCATCGGGACTAAAGATCGCCCCAGGTAATACCATCGCTAGCGATTTACCCAACAGCGTCCCGCCGATCGATTCGGCACCGATTACGCTCGATCCCATCCCCAGTATCGAAGCTAACAGACCCCAGCGGACGATCTGAATCGTCTCGGCTTTTTTGGGACGCAGGTTGGGATTTTTGAGCTGGCGTGCGAGCGTCACATATCTAAACGACCAGTAAGTACAACCATAAAG
>NZ_PVWO01000424.1 GCF_003003845.1 Chamaesiphon polymorphus CCALA 037
TTCTCAACCAGTTAAGTAACAGCAATATTCAATGGCTCAAGCAAAACGGACGCTCGCAGCAAATTGAGGCAGGGAATATCTCGATCGAACAGGCTCGATCGCCTAATTTTTTCTACTTGGTAATTCGGGGCGAACTAGTCGGTAGTATCAGCCAAAATCAGGGGGGCAGATTGGGGCGGGCGTTTGCCGCACTTGAAGAAGATGTAGATCTAGAACGAGAAATCGTCCGCTTTTCACCTGGCGACGTTTTGGGACATGTTCCGGCTGTCGAGTTAACCGCCGCAATCATGACCATTAGAGCTACCGAAAACTCAACATTACTCGCAGTTTCCTGCGAAGCACTCAGAACTAAAATCGCTGAAGATATCGGTTTTGCAGCCAGATTTTATCGTGCGATTGCGATGTTGCTATTAGAAAGGTTCTCGCGCTTAGTAAAGTATTTTTTAAGACCCAACATGGGTCAAGCTCAACCCCTCCAAGACGTGCCGTTAATTTTTGGCGAACTCAGCGATAGCGATGTTGACTGGATGCTCGGTGCTGGTAGATTGACAGAAATTGAGGCCGATCGCGTTCTGATTAGGGCTGGCGAGCAAATTGAAGACTTGTATATCGTCCTTCAAGGTACCCTCTCCGTATTTATTAAAGAAGAAAAAACAAATCGGCTGTTTAGTATTTTTGCGGCTCTTGAAAGCGAGACCGATGCTACCGATACCTCATCATTAGGGCGAGAGATCTTGTATCTCAATCGCGGTGAAATTATTGGTGAAGCCATCGCTTTAGACAATCCGATCTCAACAGCTACCGTTAGAGCATTAGATAATTCGATTTTGCTGAGAATCCCCCAACAACAACTGCTCCTCAAATTACAGCAGGATGTCGGTGCCGCAGCGCGCTTTTATCGAGTAGAATCGATGCTCCTCGCGAGTAGATTGCAAGGATTGATTAGTCGGTTGGGATACGGACGCACCCGTTACGAACCCGGACAAAGTTTAGATCTCACCGCCAACTACGAAGACGAACTCGATCTCGATATGATGGACAACCTCACTCTTGGCGGTGCGAGATTTGATTGGATGCTCAAACGCTTAACAGTTTAGTCAATCCGCGCTAGGAATGCCGAACGGCTTCTATAGATGCCAAGTGTGGCACCCAGCCAGAAAATAGCTGCCATCTCCCTGCTGTCTCGAACGGGTGCTTTACTTGCAAAGTTCGTCCGCTCGGGTTCCCCGATCGTGGCACGAACCCAATCGACGGCGCACTACGGACGGTTTCCCCGTTCGGATAAAGTGCGATGGCAAGGCTTTACGCGCATGGCTTTTTGCTATTTATCAATTTATTTGCAAATTTAAAGTGAGGTTGTCCCAGTTATTATGTCAGATTCAGGAAATAAACTATTTCGCGACGAAGCATTAGAACGGCTATCCTCGCCAGAACGACTCGACCAACTGATGAATGTCGTCAAGCCTAGAGCTTGGCTGCCTTTAGCTGGATTCGGCTCCTTAGTCGCTACGGGTTTGCTGTGGAGCATATTTGGGCGGATATCGCTCACAGTCAGCGGTCAAGGCGTACTGATCTATCCTCGCAGTGTCGTTCAATTTCAAGCACCTAGCGACGGCACGATCGTCAAACTAAATATTAAATCGGGAGACACGGTTAAAAAAGGCGATATTATCGGCACGATCGATCAGCCTTCGCTAGTCCAGCAACTCAAACAAGAAGAACAAAAACTCAGAGAACTAACCGCTCAAGCCAAAGAAAGCGATGCAGCACGGCGCACGAAATTAGCCGCACAGCGAGAGAATTTAGCCAAGCAGAAAGTTAATATCGAAACGAGCTTACAAAGAGAATCGATCGTGCCAGAATTACGGCAGAAAAATTTCGCACTACTGTCAAAGAACCTCGATGCGATCGAAAAAAGACTCAGTACCGATCGCAAAGTTTTGCCAAATCTGCGCCAAAGAAGTACCACTGCTCTGGTTCAAAAAAGAGCGGGACTCGAATCGCGCTTGGTGCAAATCAAAAACATGCTGCCGGAACTTAAAACCCAGCTAGAGGCTCGCCGCAATTTATACAAGCAAGGCATCGTGAGCGCAGATATCATGTTAGCCGCTCAAAAAGACTACGTTGACAGTTTGACCCAAATATCTACGCTCGAATCTCAAGTTAAAGAGCTAGATGTCGAACAAGTTACGGCAGAGCGACAATATTTAGATGGGGTAAATCAAAGCAACGATCTCACCACCAAACGCCAAGAACTGCAAGTTCAAAGAACGGATATTCAACGCCAATATTTACAAAGTCTCAATACTATCGACGAACTCAAAACTAGACTCCAAGACATTAACAGTCAACTTGCTAAATTAGCGCAAGAAGAACTAGAAACAAACTTTAGTATCAAAAACAATATTGAAGAGGTCAATCGTAAAATTGCTCAATTAAAACGCGAAATTCAACTAAAAACCAACATTGTCAGCGAATATGATGGCAAAGCGATCCAATTATCGGTCGTCCCAGGGCAGATAGTTAGTGCTGGCACTCGGTTGGGTTCGATTAATGCCAAAGGTACCGAAGCCAAACTGATGAGTGCCATCTACTTTGCCGATAAAGATGGACAACAAGTCAAACCGGGTATGGAAGTTCAAATCACCCCCAGTTTAATCAAGCGGGAAAGATTTGGCGGGATTCTCGGCAAGGTCAAAGAAGTCACGCCTTTTCCCGTCACCGAACAGGATATGTCCACAGTCATTGGTAACCAAGGTTTGGCCGAAAGTATGACCGCAGGCGGCAAAGCTCCCGTACAGGTATTTGCCGAACTAGATACCGCCAATACCCCCAGTGGCTACAAATGGTCTTCCTCTGGCGGCCCAGACATCAAATTATCCACAGGTACTACCGTTCAGGTGCGGGTCAAAGTAGGAGAAGTCGTGCCGATTTCTTACATCATTCCAATCTTTAAGTCAATTACGGGGATTTATTAGGAGATTATGCAAACAGCAGCAATTGATAAATCCAAGCCAACCAAGCAGTACGGACGAGCGCGCACGCCCACAGTACTGCAAATGGAAGCGGTAGAATGCGGGGCGGCTGCTCTGGGCATTATCTTGGCCTATTACAAGCGGCTGGTACCCTTGACCGAATTGCGGGTTGAGTGTGGGGTTTCTAGAGATGGTAGCAAAGCGTCTAACGTCCTCAAGGCCGCTCGACTGTACGGTTTAAATGCCAAAGGATTTAAAAGATCCATCGAAGAAGCTCGATCGATTAAACCCCCGTTTATCGCATTCTGGAACTTCAATCACTTCGTCGTCATCGAAGGATTTGTCGGCAAAGACGTCTACATCAACGATCCTGCCGCAGGGCCGAAAAAACTTACCTTCGATGAATTCGATCGCGCATTCACTGGCGTGGTGCTGGTGATGGAACCAGGTGAGGATTTTAAGAAAGGTGGCAAGAAAAAGGGCATCGTTCCTGGATTAGTCGCTAGATTGAAAAGCTCGCGTTCGGCTCTGATTTTTTGCTTGATTACCGGGCTGTTTTTGACGATTCCCCGCTTGGCAATACCCGCTTTTATGCAGGTATTTATCGATGAAATTTTGGTCGAAAATCGGGGAGAGTGGTTGCGACCATTGCTAATCGGGATGGCGATGACCGCCTTGATTACTGGACTATTGGCTCAATTACGGCTGACTTATCTGCGCCGATTATTGCTGAAGCTGTCGATTACCATGTCCGGTCAATTTCTGTGGCATACGATCCGATTGCCAATTGGCTTTTATGCCCAACGCTTTGCGGGAGAAATCAGCAGTCGCGCTCAACTTAATAATAAAGTAGCAATGACGCTCTCAGGGCAGTTGGCAACCACTGTTATCGATTCGATCATGATGGTTTTTTATGCCATCATCATGTTTTTCTACGATCCATTATTGACCGCGATCTCGATCGCTTTTGCCGCTGCCAACTTTGTAGCCTTACAGGCGATGTCTCGCAACCGCGTCGATACCAATACCAGACTGTCTCAAGAAACGGGCAAGGTTGCTGGGGTGGCAATTAGTGGCATCCAGACCATCGAAACCGTCAAAGCCAGCGGCTTGGAGGCTGACTTATTTGCTAAGTTTGCGGGCTACTATGCCAAAACGATCAATGCCCAACAGGAATTAGGACTCCCGACCAGAGT
Organism: Chamaesiphon polymorphus CCALA 037; assembly: GCF_003003845.1. Taxonomy (GTDB): domain Bacteria; phylum Cyanobacteriota; class Cyanobacteriia; order Cyanobacteriales; family Chamaesiphonaceae; genus Chamaesiphon; species Chamaesiphon polymorphus. The sequence goes on from NZ_PVWO01000424.1 coordinate 4,172, forward strand.
GTTGGGGGCATTACCTTCAGTTTTGACATCTCTGGCGGTGACATCGATTTTAGTCTTGGGTGGATTTCGGGTGATGGAAGGTACGCTGAGTATCGGTAGACTGATTGCCTACCAATCGCTGACTCAGGAATTTCTCAAGCCTGTAAGCAACTTGGTGACTTTTGGCAGTACATTACAAGAGTTGGAAGCAGATTTAAATCGCCTCGATGATGTCTTGGAAAATCCGATCGATCCCGAATCAGAACGAGCCATCGATGTGGGGCACAGCATCGACAACTACAGTGAAGATTCTTTTAAATTGCAAGGCTATGTGGAGCTACAGAATCTCACCTTTGGCTACAATCGCTTGGGAGACCCACTAATCCAAGATTTGAACTTGAGGTTGAACCCCGGCCAAAGAGTCGCCCTCGTCGGCGGTAGCGGTTCGGGTAAATCTACGGTTGCCAAGTTAATTACCGGACTGTATCCAACCTGGTCTGGCGAAATTCTCTTAGATGGCAGACAACGCCACCAAATTCCTCGTCCCGTCCTGACTAGTTCCCTGGCAATGGTCGAGCAAGAAATTTTTCTATTTGCTGGTACGGTGCGCGAAAATCTCACCCTGTGGGATTCCACTGTACCGGAAGAAGATTTGATTAGAGCTTGCGAGGATGCTGCGATCCACGATCTGATTTTAAATATGCCGGGGGGCTACAATTGCCAGCTCAGTGAAGGCGGTCAGAATCTCAGCGGCGGGCAACGCCAGCGGCTAGAAATTGCCAGAGCATTGGTTCGCAATCCAGCGGTATTGGTGCTCGATGAAGCTACGAGCGCGCTCGATGCCGAAACCGAGCAAATCATCGATCGAAATCTGCGGCGGCGCGGTTGTTCCTGTATTGTCGTCGCTCACCGACTCAGTACCATTCGCGACTGCGATGAAATTATTGTCTTGTCGAAGGGTCGGGTGGTGCAGCGAGGTACCCATGAGGAGTTACGCAGCAGCCCTGGAGCTTATACCCGCTTAATCGGCACTCAGACAGCTTAGTGAGGGAGAGGATGAGAGGGGGAGAGAGGGAGCGGCTCGCTCCGGTCGGGTCTCCCG
>NZ_PVWO01000425.1 GCF_003003845.1 Chamaesiphon polymorphus CCALA 037
CTTGGCATATGCTATATTACTTTATTCTCAAAAAGCTCTCTTCTAATCATATGGTTATTTGTGCCGCTCAGTACTAGGTTCAGATCTTTGGCAGGACGAATGTTCAACTGACCGATAATGGCATTGGAACCTCCAAATAAACCACTACCCTGTGCTGTGCTAGCTGCTGCGTTGACGTTAGGAACTGCATAACCGATCGCCAGATCCAGATCTTTGCTAAATTGATGATTGACGGTTAAACCTGCACCGTCGCCACTGAGTCGATAAATGGGGTTAAAACGACCGAATCGAGAGATCGCTCCACTCCCCGAACTAGATAAGATCGGGTTGAAAGTGTACATGTTGTCGTTGAACTCACTACCGATCGTCTCAGCAGTAATTCTCGTCTCAGGACTCAGCGGGAATGTGTATTGGAGTAGCGAAACGCTAGTATTATTGGCTTCGTCGCCATCATAACCTAAGCGGGTCATGTTAGTGCCTGTGACCGTAGATCCAAAGCTAGGGGTGTTGCGTGACTGCAACCTGGTTCTGAGGCGATCTTTGCCCGTAAAGCTCGTATCGAAATTGAGACGAACGCGATTGCTTAAGATATTAGCAGTCGTACCATTCGTACCAATTCCAGCACTACGGCCAGTATTGTAACCACTAAACCCAATAATCGCTTCACCATTCAACTTAGTAGTGATGGAGAAAGCTTGTTTTTGGACGGTAGCTAATTTCTCTTCAACAGTAACGAGGCGATTATCTACAGCTTGCAGCTCGGAACTAAAAGACTGCACCAGTCCCTTTAGCCTGTCGAGATCTTGTTGAGAGATCGCTTCTTCTTGCTCGATTTGTGGCTCGGGAGGAGCGACTGGAGCTGGCTCTGGTGGCGCGACCACTTCTGGAGCTGCTGGTGGTGGTGTTTGGATCGAAGGAACTGGTACGACGCGTCTTCTTTTGATCGATCTACGCGGTCTTCTTCTGGCAACTAATTGCTCGATCGATTGCACGCAGCTATTGAGACTAGTGGCAAATTCTTCCCGCGACAGCGTTTTGTCGCCTGTAGGCGTGTTGCTACAACTATATTTACTGCCCAAAGCTTGCAGTGTTTGGTAAGCCCAGTCAGTCGGCTTAACTTCTGTAGCTTGCGTGGCTTGTTCGATCTGCTCGGCAGTTACTTCGGCAGTACTGGCGGTAGTGACGGTTTTAGCTTCATCAGCACTGGCAAAAGATCCACCAGCAATCCAGACCATCAGACCAATTAGGATGGGAGATAGAAGATTTTTCGATAACAATTTCATCATTTCGATCGAGCTGTTCCTCACACTTGGATTTTTTACGGATATGGGCAGTTCCCGCCATATCCTAATGTGTTAATTCTTTGAATTCTGTATAAAAGCTGACAGTTTTTGAGTCAAATAAATGGTACAGAGATTCAAATGAGTCGATCGAATCGCCCTCGGACTAGAGTGGCTGTCAGCACTTGGCAAGTTACGACCAGAGAAAATAATCATCCTTGAATATCAAGCTTTCCAACCAGCCTAAATCTTAGCTAGACAAAGAGGTCTACCACGAAAATAGGTCAATTGGAATTTTCTTTCTTGGTAACTTGCCAAGTCGTGTGGCTGTATCTAAGTCAGCAAGAGACTTTTAACTATAAAACAAGGGAACGCAAATTTTGCATTCCCTTGTTTTAAGCTATTTGTAATTTGGAAACTGACGTTCCAAATTAGTTAGAAATTGAAGGTAGTCCGAATAGTGCCGATGTACTCAGTTGGGTTAGCACTGTTGTGTTCGGGATTAGTGATTAGCAATATGCCAGGGGTAATCGATATGTTATCGCTTAATTTCACTCGATATAGAGCTTCGATATGATAGGAAGTGCTATTGTCAGGTGAAGCTGTCAAAGCAGGTGCACCTCCCACAGCAGCAAGAACACTTCGAGAATTGAGTTTTGGTGGGATACCCAGGATAAACGCCAGGTTATTACCTTTTTGACCGAAATCAGGGAAAGCCAAAGATATAGCGTAGTTACTGCTACTGGCACTACCACCAGCAACTACTTGACGGCTAGCGTCTGTGAAACCCGCCCAGCCAGATAAAATAAAACCAGGGCTGATTTTGTAGCTAGTCATGAACGAGTAGTGATTTGAGATCGTCGGTGACGCTCCAAAAGGACCATTTGCCGCAGAACTTCCAGTCCCACCTGCGACGTTAGAGCCATTGGCACTATAGGCACGAGCGTAAGCCACACCCAAGTTCAAGTCTTTGGCTGGAGCAAAGTTGAGCTGACCGAAGTACACGTTGGAACCGCTGAATACACCGCTGTTGGCGGCTGTGCTAGCAGCAGCATTGATGCCAGGAACCGCATAACCCAAGCCTAGTTCCACTTCTGGACTAAACTTGTGTTTGACACTTAGGGATGCACCGTTATTGCTTTGGCGGTAGATCGGGTTGAAGCGACCAAACCGAGAGATCGAACCGCTACCAGAGCTGGCTAGAGCTGGGTTGAAGGTGTAAAAATCATCATGGAATCTCGAACCAACTGCAAACGCACTGATCGTAGTGTCAGAGCCGAGGGGGAAAGAGTACTGTAGGATTGAAACACCAGTATTGTTGCTTGTATCTCCATCAAAACCCAATCGAGTCATGTTGGTGCCTGTGACAGGCTGGAAGCTAGCGATGTTGGCGGATTCTAACCTGGTTCTGAGTCGATCCTTACCAGTAAAGCTACTAATTAAGTTGAGACGAACTCGATCGCTTAAAACGTTACCAGTTGTGCCGCCGCCACCGAGACCAGCAGCCCGACCAGTGTTATAGCCACTAAAAGCAATGATTGCTTCACCATTTAATTTAGTAGTGGTGGAGAAAGCTTGTCTTTGGACGGTAGCTAATTTCTCCTCAACAGATACGAGGCGATTATCTACAGCTTGCAGCTCGGAACTAAAAGACTGTACCAGTCCTTTGAGCCTGTCGAGATCTTGTTGAGAGATCGCTTCTTCTTGCTCTATCTGTGGCTCGGGAGGAGCGACTGGAGCTGGCTCTGGTGGTGGTGTGACCACTTCTGGAGCTGCTGGTGGTGGTGTTTGGATCGAAGGAACTGGGACGACGCGTCTTCTTCTGATCGATCTACGCGGTCTTCTTCTGGCAACTAATTGCTCGATCGATTGGACGCAACCATTGAGGCTAGTTGCAAATTCTTCGCGCGATAAGACTTTCTTACCGTCAGGGGTGTTACCACATTCATACTTACTGCTCAATGCTTGCAGTGTTTGATAAGCCCAGTCACCAGGTCTAACTTCGGTAGCTTGTGTAGCTTGTTCGATCTGCTCGGTGGTTGCTTCGCCAGTCGGATTAGCCACACTGGGGCAGATACTCGCGATCCAAACAGCTAGACCGATTAACAGCGGCGATATAAGATTTTTCGATAACCGATCGTTCATGATTGTTGATTGTTCCTCACACTAGGTTTTCTTACTACACAGATGGCTCGAATTACATCTGGAGTTAATAATCTTACCAATTTTCGCATAACCGTTAACAGTTTATGACCAAAGGGGGTCGATACATATTAATTTCGATACATTTTCTCGATCCCGATGATGCTAGGAACTAGATCGGAATTGCTTGTAGTCGCTCTAAAATTGAGAAAATCGCTGGATCCATCGATATCGCTCTGGTTGGATCGGCCTGGAGCGGAGCTTTGGCAGCAAAATTTCCAATCGGTGTAATCGCTCGAACTATTTTGGGTATTCTAATGAGAGTAGTCGTAATACATGTGGCCTCAATCCCTCACTCATGACATGACGATCTTGCGGTTGCCAAATTAGCTACGGTTTAGGCAAGCGATCGATGTGGATACTGTTGCGCTGACCGCAACAGGTAAAAAATTCGCGAGCGGGATTCACTACATATAGATGACTAGTAATCTACGAACATATTATTTTATTGCCATCCGATCGACTTAAATATTGCAGATATCGCTCTTGCAAATCAGTCGATTTTGACGGACACATTATAAATTTATTTATACTATCTCAATTAAATTTCAAAATTTCAGCTAAAACTACCATCGATCTGGCATCTAATAAAATGAGTGACGATACTAATACTTATGAGACCATAACTCTTGTCGAAACCGAGCATGGCGTCCAACCGCGATCGGATGTCGATCGCGATCGACTTGACGAAAACGCAGACAATAACCTCGACAGGCTGGATGATGAGACAATTATTAAAAGATTTGCCCAGGGCAAAAAAAGATTGGTACTCAATCAAAACCTCCGCATCGACTATGCGCATAACTCATTGCAATTATCTACGCCAGCAGGTGACTTAATTGCCATCCATAAAGTCGCAGCCAGATTGCACTATATTCTCGTCAAAAAAGATAGTAAATACTGGCAAATCATCCAAAATATTATCTGTGAATCCCAATTTATCCCGATCGATACGGCTACCGCCGAACGCGGATTTATGCGCTATCAGAAGTACGATATTCCCGAAGGCTATACACTCAGGTACGAATTAGCCCAAGAATTGTGGCAAACTTGGCAAGAAAACCAACAACAATCCACTGCTGGGGTAAGATTAGATATTTTAATTCTCGCTCGATCGAAATGGTACCGGGTTCAACAAGCAATCTGTACTGACGATCGATTGGAGATTCAAACGCGGTTGGGGCTAATTTCCTTCTCACTCAGAGATCGAATTGCCTGGATTGCCAAACTTGGGAAAATTCCGACTGTGAGCGATGCCGATCTGAGCACTCACCAAAATGTAGTGAATAGTGGCTCCGATAGTGATATTTTGGGTAAGATTATCACCAAACTCGCTATTGAGGCTGCCCCCGACGATCGCGACCTGTATATCGACCCCACTTCTACTATGACCAGCTCGGCTTTTAGCCAACATCAAGATTCATCTCTCTATGATGAAGATCGCAGTAGCATCCTCACCAGTCAGATCTCGCCTCTGACTCAACAGCTTCGAGCCGATGCCCTCACCGTGCTCGAAAACTATCTCGAACATGGTGAAACGATCGTCAGAACCGAAACAGTCTGCGACGCGCAAGGTAATGTAATCAGTGAAAAAACTGTCAGCACCCATCGCGGCTGTCCCCGCTGGGCGATCGAAGCCATCGTTCGTTGGAGCTAGGGCTAGGTTTTAGGCTTTAGGTTTTAGGCTTTAGGTTTTGGAACTGCGTTCTTTGATTTACCCATCCACCCATCCACCCATCTACCCATCCACCCATCCACCCATCC
>NZ_PVWO01000426.1 GCF_003003845.1 Chamaesiphon polymorphus CCALA 037
TGATGAGATTGAGCGATCGGGGTGGGATTGTGAATAGAGAGCTGGTAAAAACTTATCGAGAGTTGGAAGTATTCCAAACAGCGTTTGATGTGGCGATGGAGATTTTTGAGATATCTAAAAAGTTTCCAATGGAAGAACGCTACTCACTAACAGACCAAATTAGACGATCGTCACGTTCTGTTTGTGCAAATCTGGGTGAAGCATGGCGAAAACGTAGATATCAAGCAGCCTTTATTGCCAAACTGAGCGACTGTCAAGCTGAAGCAACCGAGACTCAAATTTGGATTGAGTTTGCTGTCAAATGTCAATATCTAGAAGTAGAAATAGGCAGAAGATGGTACAAAACATACGATCGCATCCTCGGAAAATTAGTAAACATGGTCAAAACCGCATCAACTTGGATCGTAGAATAACTCATCCACCCATCCACCCATCCACCCATCCACCCATCTACCCTTTAGCTGGCAGCCGCACTTTGAACAGACTGCCACGTCCGGGTTCGGAAGTAACAGAGATCGTGCCCGAATGTTCGGTGATGATGCGGGCGACTAGGTGCAAGCCCAAACCGCTGCCTGCTTGACGGTGTTTGCCAGTGCGGAAACGTTGGAACATAATGGCTTGTTCTTCAGCAGACATCCCTAAGCCAGTATCGGCAACATCGACTGTTACCCAACCATTAATGGCTGTATTCTCTCCTTCGGACACTGGGCAAAAACCCAGTTTGAGTTTGACGCTACCGACATCGGTAAACTTGAGGGCATTACCGACGAGATTGGTCAGCGCGCGGCGGATTTCGAGACAGTCACCCAAAATTTTCAGCGACTCGGGTTGGGGATGCTCGCTAATCAGGTGGAGATCGATCGATTTATATTGTGCTAAGGGTTGGAGTTCTTCGACGACGGCTTGCATGATGTCCCACATGTCGCAGGGGGTCATCGTGAGTTGTTTGTGCCCAGATTCATAGCGATTGACTTCTAACATTGTATTGACTAGCTCTAGCAAGTTTTGGTTGCTACGATACATTGCATCTAGAGCGTTGTGCATTTCTGGCGAGAGCGGACAAAAAGCCTCTTGCTCGAACAGTTTGTACATCATGTTTGCGGCAACCAGGGGCGTGCGCAAGTCATGGGTGAGGTGAGAGATAAAGTCTTCGCGTTGGAGGTTTTGGAGTTCGATCTGGTCGCGCTGCTGTTCGAGATCGCGGTTTTGGCGTACTAGCAACTCATTATTGCGCTTGAGTTGTTCGCTGGTTTCAATCACTTCGCGTTCGGCACGAGCGATCCGGATCGCATTCCGCATGACTTGAGCCAGATTGGCAGGGGAAATCTGCGATTTGGGCATATAATCGGTCGCACCTGCTTTCATCAGCTCGACGGCAATGCGTTCGTCGCCTTGTCCGGTCAATACTACCAACGGATGCTGAACGTTCAGCGCGCAGGCACATTTAACTAAATCTAAACCATTGCGATCGGGTAGTCCATAGTCCACGAACGTACAGTCAAAGGTCTCTACAGCCAGCCGTGCTAGGGCTTCGGCACAAGTTGCGGCTTCGGTAATGGTGGTGGAGATGCCCGACTGGTTCAGCGCGCGTCTGACAGCCATCCGATCGATTTCATCGTCATCGACAACTAAGATTTGGAGTGTATCTTCCATTCTGCGGGGGGAGTAGTGGAGTGAACGAGTGGACTGAATTTCTGGTGACAACAGCGCGCCGCATGTTTAGATGGGGGAGATCGCCTCTTCTCCCAAGTCGGTTTATCTACAGAGGCTATCGATCGCTACAGGTCTATGAGAGTTCGGTGGCGATCGACTTGGATTTATGGCGTTGCTGATTTAAGGTATGATTTGCCCTCACCCCGCCAGATCCTTCGGCTCTGGCGGGGTGAGGGCAAAATCTACGTTTCATACTCCAATTCAGCAACGCCGGATTTATCTCAATCGCTAACCTCAGCTTACTCTATACTCATTTCTCACATTGTTCGGGATCTACTTATCGCGGTCGGGAGGTTTCCGCCACTCCTGGCTTCCCAACTGAAGTTATTTAACCGCCTTGAGCCAGGTAAAGCAGAAACAAGCACCCGTAACTCGATCGTTATCTAACCAGATCCGACCCCCTTCACCTTCAACGATCTTTTTGACCATAGCCAAACCAATCCCGGTATTCTCGGTCGAATTACTCGGCTTGAGCGTCTGAAAAATCTCAAAAATCCGATCCCTAGCCTCGCCCACCGGAATACCTGGGCCATCATCGGCGATCGAGAATTGATAGTAATTGCCACAATCTTTAGCACTTATCTCAATCCGACCATCAATGCGTTGATGATGCTTGATGGCATTACTCATTAAATTAGCAAAAACTTGACCGAGTAAAATCCGCTTGGCAGCGAGCGTCGGCAGCGGTGAGACAATCTCGATCTTAAATCCGACAGGCGGATCGATCGAATCGATCGTTTCAGCAATAAGTTGGGACAGATCGACAGTTTCGGTTGCTAAGTCCTGTCTGCCCAATCGCGAGTAGCGCAACAAGCCATCGATTAGCGCGCTCATGCGGTGAACGCGTTGGCGTAAGAGTTCAAACTGCTCTCGTTCGTCCTCGCTGAGACGATCTGTAATATCTTCTTCGATCCATTCTGCCAGATTGGCGATCGCCCGCAATGGAGCTTTAAGATCGTGGGAGGCAATCCGCACGAAGCTGTCTAATTCCTCATTGCGTTCTTTGAGCTGATGTTGCGCCAACATTAGCGAACTATTGAGCTGTTGCAGCTCGGTGGTTTGTTGTTGATTGGTGAGTTCTAATTGCTTGCGGTGGGTAATATCTTGAATGGCAGAGAGAAAATATCTCGGCGCACCCAGTTGACCTTCTGCTGCGATTTCTCTAACTAGAGAGACTGTCAGACCGACCCATATGTGGTGACCCTGCTTGTGAATATACCGTTTTTCGAGTGTATATTCCTGAATCTCATCTTGCAATAATCGATCGACTAAAGCCACATCTTCAGCGAGATCGGTAGGTTCGGTAATATCGTGAAAAGTCAGTTGTAAGAGTTCTTCACTGCTGTAACCGACAATCTCGCAGAATTTACGATTTATCCGCATGAACCGCCCATTGGGAGCGACATGGGCAAAGCCGACTGGTGTGTACTCAAAGGTATGCCGAAACAGTTCTTCGCTAGTAGCCAGCGCAATGGCGGCGTCCCGACGATCGGTAATATCGCGCGAAACTCCTAATATGCGATCGACCCGACCCTCTGCATCGAGAATGGGGGTGACGATAACTTCCCACCATTTGGGCGTACCTTTAGCCGTCGGACAAAATCCTTCAAATTCGCCTCTTTGACCATCTCTAGCTAAGTCTAAAGCGCGTTCGATGTTTTCCGCTGCGTCAACAGGCCAAAGTTCGCTCCAGTGCTTATTGGCGATCGTGGCAAAATCTTCAATCTCTAGCCTAATGATTCCGCCATGATTCATGTACACCAAGCGACCTGCTAAGTCAAATACCTTGATACAATCATTATTGCTTTCTAAAATCCGACGTTGAAATTCCTCACTCCGACGCAGTGCTTCTTCGTTGCGCTTGAGATCGGTGATATCGGACACTAAGCCCGATAGATACACTTTGCCCTCTTCATCCGTGCCGATTTCGGCGACACCAACCAACCACCGGATGCTGCCATCTCGACAGACGATCCGATATTCACAGCGATGCTGCGGTAATCTCCCCGCAATCGTTTCTTTAACGATGGCTTCTACCCGTTGGAGATCGTCAGGATGTATCCGTTGCGACCATTCACTATAAGTTTTTTGCGTACTATCGGGTTCGTAGTCGAGTAAGATTTCAAATTCGCGTGTCCAATAGAGCTTGTTTTCGGCCAGCTCCCAGTACCAAGCCCCAGCTTTAGCGATCTGAAGGGCTGTCGTCAAGCGTTCGCTGTAGCGTTCGACCCGATCGCGATCGCTTTGGGCTTGCTCGATCTGACTCAGATCTCGGCCTTCAGGAATCAGCATAGTGACTTCACCGCGATCGTTGCGAATTGGCGTCAGCGAAAAATCGAGCGGAATTTGGCGATCGTCAGCACCCGCTACTTCTACCCGATAACGGACGAATTCGCCAGCAGCCGCTCGTGCGGTAGCCGCGCGCATTTGTTGCTGGACTGCTGGCGAAAATTTCCAACCCGATACTTCCCAAAACTTGCGCCCGATCGCATCCGCAGCTTCGATTCCCCCGAATTTAAAGGCAGTCTGATTGGCTTCGAGCAGCGTTCCATCCGGTTCGGTCAAACCGATAAACTGAAACACCCCATCAAAAATCGCTCTAAACTTGCGTTCGCTCAGTTGCACAGCCATCATCGCCTGCTTGTACGGGGTCATATCGCGCATCAAGGCGACCGCACCCAATTTTGTGCCAGTAGAGCTATAGATCGCCGTAGCGTTCGCCAGCAGCGATCGAGCGATGCCATCTTTAGGCGCGATCGTCATTTCTTGCCCGAAGACCGCTTCGCCTTGCAACGCCCGAAACAATGGAATCTCGGTCTTGCTTAAAGATCTAGTACCATCCCCATCGTAGAGATTGTAATAGTTTGCCCACTCCTCTGGCGCGAGCGGTTCGGGCGGCAACCCATGAAAGTTTTGGGCCATCTGGTTGAATAACACCAGCCGACCCTCGGCATCGCACGCCACGATCGCATCCGAAGCATAAGCTAGCAATGCTTCGAGAAACTGAGTCGATTGCTGCTGTCCGGGAATTACTGCCTCCCCGCCCAGTCGCATCGCCGTACCAATCCAGATCGTCGCGCCATTGCGACCGCGATCTGGCTCTAGCTCGACCTGAAACCACTCCCAATTGCCCAAATGACCTATCAGTCTCAGTTTGAGTTCTAACGGCTCCTGTCTCCTAATTGCCGCCGCCCACGCACCCTCAAATCGATCGCATTCCGTCTGGGGCAATATGTCTGTAAATTTCCGAACGCACAAACATGAGGTCGGCACCCGATCTTCGTCCGCACTGATATGGCTACAAGGATCGTTCGGCATGGCCTCACCGTTGTTCGATCGCCCGATATATGCAGACCACAAATTATTAACGCATAAGATTTCCCCCCCTTCGTTCATCAGCCAAGCCACATGGGAGATCCGGTCTAATAATTTTTGAGAGCTAACATTTACGGATGCTGATAAAACCTGCCGTGGATCTACTGTCATAAGCGGGTGCCGTGAATCTAATGCTCTATGACTAGGCTAACAT
>NZ_PVWO01000427.1 GCF_003003845.1 Chamaesiphon polymorphus CCALA 037
TCATTAATCCTCTTCACCTACGAAATTGGTTTGCTAATTGTTGCTACTGTACTTCATAACAAAGGAAAGTGCTGTATAGTGACTTTACAATTGAAGCATGTATACTCAACTATAATTCAACAAATGTCAACCGAATTACAGCAAGTCCTAGACTCTATCTCTGAACTCAAAACCGAATTCACAGGACTCAAAACCGAATTCACAGCATCTGAAAACCGATTAGAGAAAAAGATTGAAGAAGTTAGAACCGAATTAAAAGCCGAACTCAAAGAAGCCAAACTAGATGCAAAGCTTTTTAACACTAAATTCGACTACGATCGACAAGCGACACAGTGGGTAATTATCTTATCTTTTACCCTAATTGTAGCAGCGACCGCGATTACCATATTCGCATCTGTCTTTACTTTTAGATAGTACGCTGCTGAGTATTTGTTGAGCTTTGCTCTCTACCCAATGTAGGCTGTTTCGACATTGCCAGAGTTTTGTCCGTCAATCAGCTTCTAAACAGACGGCTATAAAGGGTTTCGTGCTGCATACTCGCTAATGATAGTCCCCAACTACAGGCATAGAGATCGCCATCGGCTAAAGTCGGAATTGTCCGCGCCAAGGCATCGATATTAGCCTGTAAGTGCCATAAGATCTGTTGTCCGGCTGTTTGCCCTAGCGGAATGGATTTAATCCCCACACCGAGCTGATTTGCCACCCAAGTATGTAAGTAAGCCAAGATTGTAGCATCCCGATCGATTTGCCAAGACTGCGCGACAACTCCAAACGCGATCGCATAATTACAAGGATTACCGATAGCTGAAATCGAATCGGCGATCTCTGGTGTTAATTCGAGTGCCAGTTTTACTAACGAACCACCCATTTGCCAACTTTGGAGGCGCAATTCTTCAGTTTCGCGAGCGGCGGAAAGCCATTGGTTCCAGTAACACGCACGTTCGAGATCGCCAGCCATCCCCGCCAGATAAGCCCGATCTACCATCGCCGTCTCGATCCGAATGGCTCCAGTCTGTAATTCGCGATCGATCCAGGCTTGCAGCGTCTCGCGATCGCGGATAATACCACGATCGATAATCTGCTCCAATCCTTCCGAATAACTATATCCCCCGACAGGTAATAGCGGACTCGATAACTGAAGCAATCTTAAGAGCTGTTGGCGATCTGGGGTAGAATTTTCGCGATCCATTAACCCAATTTATTAATACATTACATCCTTACTATAGAAGTTGCTCGATCGCAACGGTGAAGATAAAAAACCATTGAACCCTGTATCCTCGCAGCATCGATCGCAGAATCAAGTAACGATCGCATAACACAATTTCCAACAAGCCCTTGACTCTACCTGCGAAATCCCTTACGCTTGCGATCGCCACGATGCCCTGGCATTAGTTGTACTACGGGTACAGCGGGTTGGCGTTTGCGATTGAAACACTGCGCCACGTCTGGCGTACAGTGGTGCGTGCCAACAAACGTTGCCGCCCTCAAGCATCATAATCCATTCAAACTTTGGAACGTCAATTTTGAGAGATCTTATCGCGAGGAGTTCGCCAAGGAAGAGTGGAAGAATCCAGTCAATGAAGATATTCACCTAACGACTACAGTGTAATAGAACTGGAAAAGTATCGACCCAAAAATGCGTTTCTGCTAAATATGATGTCTTAACAGATATGGACACCCCATTTATTTCTGTAATCATTCCTGTATTCAATGATGTCCATCGACTAAAGCTTTGTTTGCAGGCTTTAGAAAATCAGACTTATCCCAAAGACTGTTACGAGGTAATCGTTGTTGATAATGGTTCCGATCCAAACGAGAGCATAGACCAGCTAGTCACTCAATTCGATCGAGCGATCGCAGCTTTTGAATCTAAACCGGGTTCCTATGCTGCGCGTAATAAGGGTATTTCTATTGCAAAAGGTGACGTGATTGCGTTTACCGATGCCGATTGTATTCCCGCACCGAATTGGATTGAAAAAGGCTTAGAGTGTTTACGGCAAACTAGAAACTGCGGTTTAGTGGCGGGTCGCATCGACGTTTTCTTTCAGAATGACCAAGAAGTAACCCCAGTCGAATTGTATGAAAGCATTACAGCATTTCCACAAAAACAGCTACTAGAAAGCCGACATTTTGGTGCAACCGCAAATCTCTTCACATTTAGGCATATATTTGAAAACGTTGGCAATTTTAATTCCAACCTAAAATCCGGCGGAGATGTAGAGTGGGGGCAGCGAGTTTTTGCTCACGGATACGAGCAAGCTTATGCCGAAGCAGCGCGCGTTCATCATCCCGCACGGAGATCGTTCAAAGAACTGTACAAACGAACAATTCGCCTTGTCGGAGGAGATTATGACCTCCAGCGACAAAAAGAATCGTCTTTGCTGAAACAGAATGTTTTATTTATTCAAAAATTTGCGTTAGACCTGATTCCTCCCTTGATGTTCATTTTCAATGCAATTTTAGATTCTCGCTTACAAGGATTTAAGCAGAAGCTAGATGTTTCGTTAGTAATGTGTTTTGTACGATACATTAGTGCTTGGGAACGATTGAAATTAAAGGCAGGAGCAATTTCAGCTAGAGAGTAAGTCTTGCTAAAAAAACTCGATCGCAAGAATTTATATTCAACTACAGCCAGTGAGGGATGATTCATGACTGAGCCACAAGTAACGATTATTGTCGTTCCTAGAGAGCGATTTAGTTTAACGCAGGAATCACTAGAGAGCATTTATGAATACACTGAAACGCCATTTCATCTGGTGTATGTCGATGGCGGATCGCCTACCCACATTCGACAGTATTTAGCAACACAGTCCCAGCAGAAGAACTTCCAACTCATTCGGACAAATTACTACTTAACGCCCAATCGTGCTAGAAACATTGGACTGCAGCAAGTTAGCACCAAGTATGTCGTATTTATTGACAATGATGTGATTGTTTCACCAGGCTGGTTGCAGCAGATGATCCAGTGCGCGGAGGAAACAGGCGCGACGATCGTCACGCCGCTGACAGGAGAAGGAATGCCCGTCCACGAACGGGTTCACTGTGCGGGGGGTGAAGCCCATCTGGTCATCAAAGAAGAAGGTAGCGAGGTCAAACGCTATATTTTGTCGAAGCTGCACTATCGCGGTCGGCGGCTAAAGGATGTGCAAGGCAAGCTGACCCGCAAAGCGACAGAGATGGCAGAATTTCACTGCATTTTTGTCCGTACTGCCATTTTTGAAAAAATTGGACTGCTAGATGAGGCAGTCATGAACACCAAAGAACATGCGGACTTCTGCATGACCGTGGCACAAGCGGGAGGTACTGTATATTTGGAGCCATCGTCGCTGGTTACTTACGTTCCGGGCTTGTCACCCTGTTGGTCGGACTTGCACTTCTATATGCTGCGCTGGAGCGATGCCTGGGGAATTGCCAGTTTGAAGCGGTTACAGAAAAAATGGAATCTCACTGAGGACGAGCATGGTGGCGGATATCTAATCTGGCGGCGTAAGCTGGCAATCATCCGACCGCTGATGGAACATATGCCTGGCGGACAAAAGAACAAACTCTTGCAGAAAGCTTTCGTGCTGATTGAGGTGATTCTCAACCGCCTAATTGTCAGCCATTATGCCCTCAGTCAGGTTTGGCATAAATCAGAGCCGACTCCCACCCCGTTGCAGCAGTCCAGTTCTTCCTCATGAGCATTCGAGACAAGGCAGTTAAGGGAATTGTTTGGTCTGCGATCGAGAACTGGGGCAGTCAGGCTGGTTCCTTGCTGGTGTTTTTTGTGTTAGCTCGGCTGCTAAAGCCAGAAGCCTTCGGTCTGGTAGCATTTGCCAGCATCTTTCTGGCATTCATGCAGATCTTTCTCAACCAGGGTTTTGCTCAAGCTCTGGTGCAACGGCGCGAACTCGACCCAGAACACCTCGATACCGCCTTTTGGACGAATCTGACAATTGGGGTGGCTCTGACCCTGATTGGCTACACGAGCGCAAGTCCGATTGCGCAACTGTTCCGTCAGCCAGAGCTGGCACCAATTCTGCAAGGATTCTCGCTGCTATGTATCATCACGGCATTTGGAAATGTTCAACAAGCGATACTAGAGCGCAATCTGGCATTTCGGGCGATCGCGCTGCGGAGCCTGCTCGGAACGCTCGTCGGGGGCTGTGTGGGTCTGATTGCGGCGATCTCTGGTTTAGGAGTTTGGAGTTTGGTCTACCAACAAATCGTGCAAGAGCTGGTAGGAACGGTAATGCTCTGGCGAGCGAGCAACTGGAGACCAGGACTCAAATTCTCTCTTCCACACCTTCAACACCTGTTTGGTTTTGGGATTAGTTTATTGGGTTTCAACCTCCTAAATTTCCTCAACACCAGAGCCGATGATTTTCTGATTGGATACTTCTTAGGGCCAGTTCCATTGGGCTATTACACGATTGCCTACCGCATTTTGAGTGTGATGACGCAGGTGCTATTGAGTGCTGGAACTAAAGTGGCACTCCCCACATTTTCACGGCTCCAGCAAGACCCCGAGCAGTTTCGACAGGCATTTCACACTGCGACTCAATTAACCAGCGTTGTTGCCTTTCCGATATTCCTGGGGATGACAGTCCTTGCTCCAGAATTTGTCGTGTTGTTCTTCGGATCGCAATGGACCCCATCAATCCCGGTGCTACAGGTGCTATCCCTGGCTGGAATCTTCAAAGCTGTTGCCTTCTTTAAGGGGTCAGTATTTATTGCAATGGGAAAACCGATCTGGACATTTTGGTTTGGCTTACTGAATGCAACGTTAAATTTAGCTGGATTTGCGATCGCCATTCGCTGGGGAATTGTTGCAGTCGCTTGTGCTTACGTAATTCGTGGCTACCTAGTTCTACCAATTAGCCAATGGTTCGTTAGTCGTTTAATCCAAATTTCATTTTTTAAATATTTTCATAACTTTTTCATCCCATTGATTAGCTCATTAATCATGGTGACTGTTATGTTAATGACCAAGTTTTTTCTTAGTCAATTGCTCAATCAGCAGATGCTGTTGGCAGTTTGTATTGCGATCGGTATCTTCTCTTATGGATTAGTTCTCCGATGGCTATCACCAAAACTCTTTCTAAAACTACAAGAATTCCTGAACATTGTGCTGACACGCTCAAAAGCACAAAATATTTAAGTTTAACCCATAGGTAGCTTATGCACTCACGGTTCGCTCATTTTGGAGAGAGGTAGTCAAATTGGGTTAAAGTTTGACAATGAGCAAGCCTGTAACCTTAA
>NZ_PVWO01000048.1 GCF_003003845.1 Chamaesiphon polymorphus CCALA 037
GTTTTGAATAGTAAGTAGTTGAATAATTCGCTCGGCTGGGAGATTTTAGAAAGAATAT
The DNA here is from genome assembly GCF_003003845.1 of Chamaesiphon polymorphus CCALA 037. Classification (GTDB taxonomy): domain Bacteria; phylum Cyanobacteriota; class Cyanobacteriia; order Cyanobacteriales; family Chamaesiphonaceae; genus Chamaesiphon; species Chamaesiphon polymorphus. The sequence continues at coordinate 59 of NZ_PVWO01000048.1, forward strand.
CGGACTGGACGATCGCGACATCTTGTAGCAACGTAGGGATAATTTCGATATGGCGATCGTCTGTCGAAAGGGTATGATATCTACCAAAAAAATCTGTCGTTACCGATGCCCACAAATCTTGTAATATTATCGGCAATTTCAGCGATAGTTGCTCGATCGTTACTTGCGAAAAACGTAATTCGTCGATTAAGCCTTCAAACTGTCGCAATATTAAATAAAACAATTCTCGCTTCTTGTCCGATCGCAAAATATCGATTTCTAGTGGGCTATCGGTCAGATTTTCTAAATTGGATTGTAATTTAGCAGCAATCCGCTCGAACAAATTTTGGAGCGGCGGATTGACTAGATCGGGTTTGGCAAGCGGCGAAGCTAAAACTAGTTGGCTAGATGCGTTCGGGATTAGCGGATTGGCATCGCTCTGACTGACTGAATCTGGGGCTGAAAATAGGCGTTTGACTAGCCAGCGGGCGGTCTTGAGTTCGCGCGCTCGTCCGGTTAAAATGGCTCGATCGATTGCTGAAAGTCGATCGGTATTGAGATTGGTACTTACTTTGGCTAGGGTAGTTTCGATTTGCTGGAGACTGGCAAACCGCAATCGGTCGCGCCAACTCAGAGAGCGAGTTTGGCCGCCGACGCTGACCTGTTGTAAAATTGCTGGTGCCCAACTAGTTTCGCCTGCGGCAACACGGCGGATACTGGCAACTAAATCGAGAATGGAGCTATCCCTGAGACAACAACCATCGATGCCAATTTGAAACGCTGTCCCAAAATCTGGACTTTGACGATCGGCGATGAGCAAGATAGGTAAATTGGGATACGTAGCTTTCACTTGCTGACAAAAAGTCAGACTGGCAGACGCATTCTGGCGATCGCGTAGTGGCAATCCTACTAGAATTAAATCGATCTCCATCGGTTCGCCACTACTGTCGCGCAATTTCCGCGCCGCAGCATCTGCGAGCATTAGCTCTGCACTGGCGACGGTTTGGGCTTCAGCAGCGACATGTAGATCGGGAAACCGATTCAAGCAGGCAATTAACCCCGACTGGATGACTGGATCGGCTTCGATCGATAAAATTTGGATAGATCGATTCTCCATTGGCGAGACTACGGTGACGGCGATCGATACTATCGATCCAAAAGACTTTTGGACGTTACTAAGTCAAAAATAGAGACAATCGCTAAATTTTTACTACATTTTACCCCCCTTCAGACCTGCAAAGATACTCGCGTAAATCCTTTCCGGAGCTGGAGTTGTCGATCGATCCAGGATCGGCGAATCCGGTTGCGTAGCAATGGAACGCGCGGGACGAGACGACTGACGAGATAGCGCAACGGTGGATAATCGTGTAGGAGTTCGCCTTGGGCGATTTCGGCGCGTTGGAGCTGTTGGATTCGGACGATCTCTGGCTCGCGTTCGGCTTGAATTTGCGGGAGTACGGCGTCGATGTTGGCCAGATTGGATTGCTTTAATACTGGTACTAGATGATTGGCAGCTACGATCGCATCGCGTAACGCCATATTGATCCCCTGCGCGCGAATTGGCGACATCGGATGCGCGGCATCGCCCAAAAGTAGCACTCCTGGCAAGTGCCACTGCGGGCACAGTCCGACTGTTACCGAGAGTAAAAACGGACGTTCGAGAGTGTCCGCTTGCTGTCTAAAAGCCGCTGCAACCCAATCGGGAGCGGCTGTGGCTAGTGTTTCGACCCAATCGATTTTTTGCCACTGTTTGGGGTCATTTTGCCCGTCTGCACCCCGATTTAACGACCATCCGACCTGAAGCTGTCCTTCCGAACCCAGAAATAAGCCAAAAGCAGCATCGCCACATAATACCGAATAGAAGATATTTTCAGCTTCCAACTCATGAGTACTGGCTAGTTTAAACCAGAGAATATCGTAGCTTTGAGCCGCTCTATTTATGGCTAATTTTGCCTGCTGGCGGACGATCGAATTGCGGCCATCGGCACCTACGACCAGATCTGCGGTAATCTGGCGATTATCGGCTAAAATGACCCCGATCGCCCGCTCTCCTTCCCACAACAGATCCTTGACGCCAGTGCCAGCAATAAATTTAAAGTTTGGATAATCACTGACTTTAGCCATCACCCCTTCGAGCAAAGCAGGTTGAGAAATCAGCGTACAAGGTTTACCGCCAGTTTCCATCGGCTCGTCAACTCGAAAAATCGATCGATTCTCAATAATAAACTCCCACGCATCCAGGGGACGGGGGGGAATTTGGGCGACTAAATCTGTCAGTCCCATCAGATCTATCGCCTCTAAGCCGCTCGGCATCAGAGCCTCGCCCCGAAAAGTGCGCCGAAAGTTGCGCGAGGCTTCGATTAATGTCACATCGATTCCCCGCTGAACTAGCAGCAGTGCCAAAGTCAAACCCGTCGGCCCCGCCCCAATAATTACAACTTGGCTCATCTTGCTTCTTCTCTGCGCTCTCTGCGTCTCTGCGGTTCAAAATATCTAGATCTCAATTCTCACAAACCCAATAGGATTATTGCTATAACAACGATACTATTAGCAACTTGCGTTAAATTAATTGTAAGAGTGGTAGACATCAGCCGTGAAAATTAGCAAAATATGGAGCGGCGATCGCCAGCGAATTGCAAAAGTTATTGTAACTCGCGGCACGATCGGCTCGATCGTTTTATTACTCATCAGTGCTGGCGCGATCGCGATCGCCGGATCGATCGATAATATCGATCGGGCAGATGTGGCTGTAGTTCTGGGCAATACGGTCGATCCTAGCGGCAAACCTTCGCCGCGCTTGCAAGCCAGATTGGATAAAGCAATTCAACTTTACCAGCAAGGGGTTTTTAAAAACACGATCGTTAGCGGTGGCGTGGGCAAAGAAGGCTTTGACGAAGCAGTAGTGATGAAGCAGTACTTAATAACCCAGGGACTACCCGCCGAGCGGATTTACGTCGATAGTCAAGGGACTAATACCTATCTTACTGCCAAGCGCACCGCCCAACTAATGACCGAAAATAAGTGGCACAGTGCGATCGCCATTTCTCAATATTTTCATCTCCCCCGTACCAAATTAGCCCTCCAAAAATTCGGCATCAAAACCGTCTATACCGCACATGCCAACTTCTTTGAAGTGCGCGATTTATATTCGACAGTCCGAGAAGTATTTAGCTATGCCTCTTATTTAATTCGATCGTTTGAGGTGCTTTAACTGACTGCTGTGGGCACCTCTACATCGCCAGTAACTTCGCCTGTGCCTGCATTCTGAAGCCGTTCGATAAGTTCGATCGTTTCGCGCTCGAACACCACTTGAGCGCGATTCGTGCGGCCACCCAGGTACAATTTACCGTCTTTAGTTACCGCCCAAATTTGGGAATGCGAGAAGTAGCTCATGATGACGCCTAGCATTAATAGCCCAAAACCTAGATACACGATCGGAATCCCCGGATCGGCCTTGATTTGTAAGCCTGTCCCACCAATCAGTTCGAGGATTTTTAACGTGACCCCATTAACTTCGATCGAGTTACCAGCTCGCACGCTCGAAACCAGTTGTCCTTTGGTATCGTAAACTAACATCGTCCCTTGCAAGTCTTTTGCTAATAGCGAAACACCTTCGCTCAAATCTGGCTTAGTGGGAATCCAAGTTCCCCAGAGCCGATTTTGAGCACCTTGTCCGATTTGTGCCATGGGCAATCTGAAGATCGGACTATTATTTAATCTGATTTTTACCCCCGAAATCGACCAGTCAGTTTGATAGTAATAAACTCCTTGATATTTCAGGGGTTTATTCACATAGATTGTCTGACGATCGAGTTCTTTTTGGGTGCTATTATCGACTACCGACAGATCGGAATAAAACTGATCGATCGTGCCTGCGGGCGTATAGTCGATCCAGAACCGATTGACTTTGACCGACCAATCTTTGGGAATTTGGTTGCGCGCTAATGGCCCTGCATCGAGAATATTTTTAACTTGAAAAGTATCGCCGCTCGGTATCATTTCTTGACCGATAAATCCAGTCATTGCACCCCAGACACCGCCGAGGAGAGTTAAAATCATCCCAATATGGACGACGATCGGCCCGATTTTACCAATCAATCCTTTGCGGGCATAAAGTTTATCGCCTTCGGTAAAAATCTTGTATTTCTGAGTTTCGAGCTGTTCGGTGAGATCTGTCAGATCTCGATCGTCAATTTCGGCACTTAGAGCTAAACGTTGAAAGAATTTAGGATTATCATAAAATTTCCACTTTCGCGCCGACTTGAGCATCGGTAATTGAGTGGTAAAAGTACAAGTCATCAGACTAATTCCGAACAACACTAGTAGTCCTAAATACCACCAAGTTCGATATACATGGTCTAAGCCGATAACTTGAATTACTTTCCAAGTTAGAAAGCCAAATAAAGCCGGATGTTCGGGATAATTAGTCTGATAAAATCCGGGCGTCTCTCCCTGCTCGATGACTGTCCCAGTAATACTCAAAACTGCGATAATTAGCACTAACACGATCGCAAATTTAAGATTGGCAATAACTGGCACGATTTTTTTTCGCCACCATTGTTGGGGTATTTGCCAGAAATTACCGGAAGCTGTTACGTTGGATTCGATCGCCATTTCGAGTTTAGATTTTGGATTTTATTTATTATGAAATAGTGCGTTACCCTGGTAGATAACACACCCTAACAGTTTAGGTTTATCTCTAGGTATCTTTATTCAATTTCAATACCGCCATAAATGCTTCCTGCGGGACATCTACCGTACCGACAGACTTCATCCGTTTTTTACCTTTGGCTTGCTTTTGGAGCAGTTTCTTCTTCCGTGAAATGTCACCGCCATAACATTTTGCAAGTACGTCTTTTCGCAGTGCGGGGATATTTTCACTAGCGATAATTTTACTCCCGATCGCAGCTTGAATCGGTACTTTAAACTGGTGGCGGGGAATTAATTCTTTGAGTTTTTCGGTCATCGCCCGACCTACATTATAAGCTTTATCGCGGTGGACGATCATCGCCAGGGCATCGACGGGATCGCCATTGATCATCAAGTCGAGTTTGACGAGATTATTTTCGCGATAACCGATCGGTTGATACTCCATACTCGCATATCCGCGCGTATTGGACTTCATGCGATCGAAGAAATCCGTGACGACTTCAGCTAAAGGCATCTCATAAATTACCGTGGTTCTGCCCTTGGTGAGATATTTCATATCCTTAAATTCACCACGCCTGTTTTGACACAGTTCCATCAATGTCCCGACATATTCTTCGGGTGTAATCATCTCCAGTTTGACGTAGGGTTCCTCGATTTTTTGGCGATGATTGGGATCGGGAAGCGTACTGGGATTGTCGATATAAGATTGCGTACCGTGATTGTCTGTCACCCGATAAACCACCGAAGGTGCAGTGGTAATCAAGTCTAGATCGTATTCGCGCTCTAGCCGTTCCTGGACGATTTCCATGTGGAGCAAGCCGAGGAAGCCGCAGCGGAAACCAAACCCCATCGCGCTGGATGTCTCTGGTTCGTATTGAAGAGCCGCATCATTGAGCCGTAATTTATCGAGAGCTTCGCGCAACTCTGGATATTGATCTGCATCAGTCGGAAATAGCCCACAAAATACCATTGGTTTGGCTTCGGCATAACCATCGAGCGGTTTGGCTGCTGGCTTGCTCACCAGCGTAATCGTATCTCCCACCCGCGCATCGCCGACAGCTTTAATCGATGCCGCGAAATAACCTACTTCCCCCGCGTGTAGTTCGTCTACTTCGATTTGGGTAGGGGAAAGAATACCGAGTTCGTCGATGACATATTCTTTGCCACTCGCCATCAGTCGGACTTTATCGCCGCGTTTGACACTACCATCCATGACGCGGAAGTAGACGATTACACCGCGATAGCTGTCGTAATAACTATCGAAAATTAAAGCACGTAATGGTTCGTCGATCGTATCTCTAGGCGGCGGTACTAGTAATACTACCGATTCTAAAATCTCCTGAATGCCAATCCCTTGTTTTGCAGAAGTTAAAATTGCCCCGCTGCAATCTAAGCCGATAATCTCTTCAATTTCCGCTCTCACCCGCTCCGGCTCGGCTCCAGGCAAATCGATCTTATTAAGTACGGGGATGATCTCTAAATTACTCTCTAATGCCAAGTAAACATTTGCCAAAGTCTGCGCTTCTACACCTTGGGAAGCATCTACTACTAATAAAGCTCCCTCGCAGGCTAGAAGACTCCGAGACACTTCATAAGAGAAGTCTACGTGCCCTGGAGTATCGATCAGATTCAACACGTATTCCTGACCGTCTAGAGCGGTGTAATTCATCCGTGCCGCCTGGAGTTTGATCGTGATGCCGCGCTCCCGCTCCAATTCCATATTGTCGAGAAACTGTTCCTTCATCTCCCGATTGCTGACAGTACCAGTATCCTGTAACAATCGATCGGCCAAGGTAGATTTACCATGGTCGATGTGAGCGATAATCGAAAAATTGCGAATTCGCGAGACAGGAACGTTGGTCATAATCAAGTCTGAGGAGTTGGGAAATGTAGAGACGATCTAGATATAGGTGAGTTTGGTAAGTAGTAATACCATCTGATTCATCAGTTTAGCGCAAGCCTCTAGCAAACAGGGATCTTCTCAACTGGTAATAACGTTATTGCTCACTAACTGGTAAATTGTCTGGATCGATACCTTGAGATCGAATATAAGCCATCAACCGTTCTTTTTGTTGACGCTCTTGCTCCGCGCGTTGACTTTCCTGCTCCGCCCGTTGACGCTCCTGTTCGATTTGTTCGACAGCCCACGGGAGCATATTACCCGACTCATCCCACCAGCGTAGCCAATAACCGGATCTGCACTCTTTATCGCCCCGCCACGTACCTAAAAATAAGTTCATCTCAGCAACCCAGTGGCGTCCGTCAGGATCGGGCAAAACTAGTTCGTAGCGATCGTTTTGGAGTCGATAAAATTCTAAAAGTCCACCCTCTGGCTCAAAAATAACGTAGATGGGGACTTTGAGAATTTGCTCGTAAAAGAACCATTTGCCAGGTGGGAAACTGCGCTTGACAGAATATTCGCCACTATCGATATGGGACAGAAATTCCATGACGATCGCGACTGAATCGCCCTCCGCGTGCGGGGTGTAGCTTCTTCGCATCGATTCGCTTGGGTTGGCTGATGGCACATACAGCCAATCGGGTGCTTTCACCACAATTCGATCGTCGATCGTCGCACATAGCCCAAAGTTAGATACGATGAGCATTTGCGGTTGAATAAAACCACTTAGTTCCAAGCTTTCGCGCAATGCCCCTGCTAAGAGCGGTTGTCCATCATTCTCCACAGGGTCATCCTCTAATTGAAAATCCTTGGGTAAGGGTTCCCAAGTAACTATCGGTTCGTGGTTGATTCTGGCTGTGTCGAGTTTAGCAATCATCACCTTTGCCTGATTAGTCTAAGCCTTATTTTATCCTTTTTATCGATCGAATTGGTAATGGCTCGAAGCTCTCGTTGGCTAATGCGACGTTGCTGAATTGATGTATGAAATGCCCTGAAATTTAGGGTAGTGGTAATTCATGAATTTACCCCCTACCTTAAATTTCAGGGCATGTCTCAAAGGTAAATCATACCTGAATTCAGCAACGCTGCTAATGCAGATCGAAGGTTAGTGCTAATCGAACCAACCACAAAATTGTAATATTCGCGATCGCGATGGGAATATGTCTGAGTTAGTTTGGGTAATCTAAATGCGAGTAGACAGATAGCTTCAGAATCTCGTCCCCCACCAAATTACCCTCACCCCGAATATATGACTCCTCAACATAGTCTCAACACCCTCCCCCAGTGTCAGAACCTGCAAGCACAGGTAGATTCAGTCCTCGATTTACTCAAACAGGAACCTACTCTACAAGCACGCGTAGACACCAGTGCAGTTCGCGCGTCGCTCAAAAAAGCGATCGCACCTACCTTTGAAATTGTCTTTGCGGGAGCATTCAGCGCGGGTAAATCGATGCTGATTAATGCCATCTTGGAGCGAGAATTGCTCTACAGTGCGGAGGGACACGCTACGGGTACCGAATGCCAAATTGCCTATGCAGAGCCAGATCGGGAGCGGGTAGTACTTACCTTTTTATCTGAAGCTGAGGTTTTGAGTCAGGTGCAATTATTAGGTAAAAAGCTGGGCTTGAATCTACACGATCCGCAACAGGCTAACTTACTATTACAAGAACAGAGTTTGATGGATACGTTGCGCGATTCTTGCATCGCAATTATCCAGCAAGAAGGGGGTGAAAGTAAGTCTGAGCGAGCTAAACAAGCTTCTGCATTTAAGCTATTGATTCAAGGTTTTATGGATAACAAGAAATATATCGACAAAACTACCAATCGGACGCTATCGATGGAGCAATTTGATTTTAAAAACCTCCAGGAAGCCGCCAGTTATGCGCGGCGGGGTAGCAATAGTGCGGTATTGCGGCGAGTCGAATATTACTGTCACCATCCCCTGCTCCAAGATGGTAACGTCCTCGTCGATACTCCAGGCATCGACGCGCCAGTCAAGCGGGATGCCGAACTCACCTACACCAAAATCGAAAATCCCGACACCTCCGCCGTCGTCTGCGTACTCAAACCCGCTGCGGCTGGGGATATGAGTACCGAAGAAACCGAAATGCTCGAACGCATTCGCCAAAATCCTGGCGTTCGCGATCGAGTATTCTACATCTTCAATCGCATCGATGAAACCTGGTACAATTCCCAATTGCGCCAGCGGCTAGACAATCTCATCGGCGAACAATTTCGCGATTCCCAGCGCGTCTATAAAACCAGCGGTTTGTTAGGTTTTTGGGGCAGTCAACTCCGTCAGACGAATGCGAGTGACAGATTTGGACTAAATTCTTTTTTTGCCGCCAGCGTCACCCCAGATGGCGAACAGACACCCCAATTTGTTAACGAATTCAATCGTTATTGTTCGATTTCTGGCAAATTACCTACAGATAAATTTCGGATCGATGTTCGTAGCTACGAATCGGCTACCGAAAACTATCTGCGCATTCTCGGCGAACAGGGAAGTGGCTTAGTAGAACAACTCATCAAAGATAGCGGCATCGAAGAATTTCGGACAGCCATTACCCGCTATCTAATGGAAGAAAAACGCCCATTATTATTAGTAAATCTCGCCGACGATCTCCAACCCATCTGTATCAGCCTCCGCCGTAATTATCTAGAAAACTGGCACTATCTTAAAGCTCAACCTCAAGATGCCACTGCAATTAAAGAGCAAGAAATTCAACTCCTCAGCAAGCAGCTCAAAGATGTCGGCGACGAGTTTACCCACCACATCCACGCGATCGTCAATGAAGTAGTCGCCAGCAATACTAACGTCGCTTTTGAGGCAGATTTTACCAAACTCAAAGCCAAAATGGTCAGCCGTCTGGACGAATTACTCACAACTTTCTCAGTCAGTCACGTCCACCAACAAGCTCAAGCCAGCCATCGCCGCAACTCGGTAGTACCATTAATTGGCATTTTGAGTGAAGCCTTTTACTATCTATCAAACGGCTTAGAAGATGTTTTAGTCGCCGCCGTGCAAGAATTAGTCGCCAACTTCTTCCAACAACTAATTACCCAAATTCAAAAACAAGAATATTATCGCGATCTTTATCGCTTATTAGGTAACGATTGCGACATCGAACAAAACCTCAAACAATTAGAGACGATCGTCTCTAGTTCTTTAATCAACGCCGCACGGGTAGAATGCGATCGATATGTCCGCGAACGTCCCGAATTTTTTACTGAAGGCACATCATCTCTATTCCAATTACGTCAAACACTCCAACAAGCATGTCGAGGCTACGATCATTACAATATGATTGAAGCCGAGCCAGCAATTCGTCAGTTATTAAAGATCGACTTTGAAGAAAAAGTTCGCGAAACCGTCATGCGATCGTTCCGTCAAGTTATCAATCAATCGCTCAACAATCAATTATTACCGATCGCCAATTACCAATCCGAACAAATTCTCTCGCAATACGATCGCGCTCGTGCCTATTTAGCCAAAGCATTGGAAAAAGAAGCCGAAGAAAAGATCCGTCAAAATCAACGTCAATTAGCCGAAGTCGAGCAACGCATCGGTGTCTTTAATCAGGCTGTAGAGGGGATTAATAGCTGTCTGGAAGCTATGCAGTTAGACAGGCATCGGTTACCAACGCTAAATCAGTCGGATTTACTATTATTACCTGTTAATGATGTTGTTGAATCTACAGCAGATTTAGTTATGGTTGGTGAGAGTAATTAATTTATGTGGGGTTCGATCGATCTTGCTTGTGAGGATCGATCGTGTTTTTCTATTTATTAATTACTTGTGGGTGAGGGCGGGTTTGATTTGGGATTTTTAGTAAAATCGAAATCGATCTCATAAACCCGCCCCTACAGATCTAAAAAATAATTATAATAATGCTTTTTGCAGTCGATTTATGGGCACAATAAAAATACAACCTTTCTAAGCTTTTATCATGAGTTTTACACTAGCTGAATTCAGTCATATTGTTAGTACGATCGACGATTTACTATCTATGAGTGAGCCTCAATGTTCAATTAATATTTCGACAGGCTATGACGAGGAAGATGAGAATGAGGATGACGACGAAGACGATGATAACAATAATGAAGATTTGGAATTTATCTCACTCGATTTCTCCCTTAAAAATGGTCAAGCTCAAGTGAGATTGTATGATTCGTTAGGCATGTTATATTATATGGACAATAATGGAGAATTGCTAAAATCAACTGACTTCGATGATACTTATGTCTCGGAAACTAGTGGTTCCTTTAAAAAAGCATTAAAGCAAATACGTGATTTCGATCGTAAGCATGTTAATACAGCAAAAAATATTCATACTCCGATCGATCGAGCATCATTTGGATTATCAGAAGTAAATTGATTAGATCTGTAGGGGCGGGTTTATGCCACTAATAACGATTGTAATGAAAATCTACGATCGAACCCGCCCTCCCCACCAATCGAATGAGAACTGCTATGTAATTACCTTCAACACACATAACTGTTATTGAATTATGACCGAGATATCTAAACAAATCATCCCCGATTCACAGGCTGTTGCTCGCTGTCTCGATCCAGAGATGTTAGAAATCTTGGATTCACACGGTACATTTATCCTTAGTGAACTTCTTGAAATGCTGAAAGGAGCGAGTAGCGATCCAACAGCATTTCGAGATGAGCTAAGAGATATGATAATAAAAATTCCACAGCGCGGTCATTCTTCCGAATATTTACTCGATAAAGTAGTGAATTTTATCCAAACACAAGAAGTTAATGAAAGCAAGGATATATCATCCGAAATAGTTAGAGAGTCACTGTTAGATGGTATGAATTGTAATCTATTACAACCAGATGGGAAAGGATGGCAAAAAGGCAAGCTAAAACTATGCTTTGAATTTATACCTGAAGAACCCGAAACTGTAGCAACTCAAGAAAAACCAGGAGAAGCTCAGCCTTCACCACTAGATGAAATTCGCCAATTGGCAAATGAATTGACATCAATGACATCAACCGAACAAAATTAATAAGGTGGGCAAGTTTATTATAGATTTTCAGTAAAAATCAAAATTTTCCGTTCGAGCTTGACAAAAAGATCCCCGACTTCTTGAAGAAGTCGGGGATCTGGCGTTAATTTTAACTAAATTAACCGATACTAGAAGGTTCTTTTTCCTTGGCTAAGAATTTCTCCAATTCAGTCAATGCTTCCGCATCGACTTTGGTTTGCATCGGACAGAATTTAGGCCCACACATCGAACAGAACTCGGCAGTTTTGTAGATATCTGCGGGGAGAGTTTCGTCGTGATATTCCTTCGCCCGTTCGGGGTCGAGGGAGAGTTCAAATTGACGATTCCAATCGAAGTTATAACGCGCTGTAGATAGCTCATCATCGCGATCGCGTGCTCCCGGACGTTTGCGGGCGATATCGGCAGCGTGAGCGGCAATTTTGTAGGCGATTAGGCCGTTGCGGACGTCTTCGGCATTGGGTAAGCCCAGGTGTTCTTTGGGCGTAACGTAGCAGAGCATGGCGGTACCGTACCAGCCAGCCATTGCCGCGCCGATCGCGGAGGTGATATGGTCGTAGCCAGGTGCGATGTCGGTTACCAGTGGCCCCAAAACGTAGAAAGGAGCCTCAGAGCACTCTTCCATCTGTTTTTTGACGTTGAACTCGATCTGATCCATGGGGACGTGTCCAGGGCCTTCTACCATCACTTGGATGTCATGCTCCCAGGCGCGACGGGTGAGGTTGCCGAGGGTTTTGAGTTCGGCAAGTTGCGCTTCATCGGATGCGTCGTGGGTACAACCAGGACGGAGGGAATCGCCTAAGCTGAAGGACACGTCACATTTTTTGAAGATTTCGATGATGTCGTCAAAGTGCGTGTAGAGGGGGTTTTGCTTGTGGTGGTGCAGCATCCAGCGCGCTAAAATCCCACCGCCACGAGAGACGATTCCTGTAATCCGATTGCGAACGAGCGGTAAATGTTCGATGAGGATGCCAGCATGGATGGTTTGATAGTCTACCCCTTGCTGGGCATGTTTTTCGATGATATGCAGAAAATCGTTAGGAGTGAGATTTTCGACGTTACCATGGACGCTTTCTAAAGCTTGGTAAATGGGGACGGTACCGATGGGTACGGGCGAATTTTTGATGATTTCGATCCGAATCTCATCTAAATTACCGCCACCAGTGGAAAGATCCATTACGGTATCGGCACCGTATTTGACAGCGAGAATCAGTTTATCGACTTCTTCTTGCATGTTAGAAGAGTTAGGCGATGCACCGATGTTGGCATTTACTTTACACTTAGAAGCAATCCCGATCGCCATTGGTTCGAGATTGGGATGATTGGTATTTGCAGGGATAATCATCCGTCCGCGAGCGACTTCCGCGCGGATGAGATCCACGGGGAGATTTTCGCGCTTGGCGACATGCTGCATTTCTTCGGTTTCTACTCCCTGACGCGCATAGTGCATCTGGGAGACATTGGCTTGTCCGCTACGTTTGGCAATCCATTCAGCACGCATATTCAATTTCCTATCATAAACAGCTTCCCTCCGCTGGCATTACCCAGACTCAGGTGCAAGGGTATGTTCTCAGCCCGACTGGTTTCGGACACCCCTAGCTATAGCTGTAGATTCTAACATTTTCGATCGAGTTTAGGTTCGAGACGTTGCAAATTGTCTCGATCGATAGTTATTTTGAATCTAATGTTGGCAAATCTTGAATTTGAGCGGCAAACCATAGTGCTGCATTGCCATTAGCATTATCCATTCTGGCGATCGTTCTTTCTAATAATTCGATCGGTAATCCTACGAGCGCGACTGATTCGCTACACTCTCGATATTTACCATCTACCAGTCGAAAAGCCAGAACTCTTTTGCCTTTGACATCTACTACCCAATATTCGGGTATTTCTAATGCTAAATAGAGTTGTTTCTTTTCATCCAAATCGCTGGCGAGAGTGGTATCGGCAACCTCTACGACTAAATCGGGCAAGCGCGACTGACTCAGATTTACACGGCGCGGTTCGCCTTCCACATATTGCGGCGAACCCTCGCCGATATATAAAACTTCATCTGGCGATGCGCCTTGAGTTTGGGGTTTCTCGATGACACAACCACCTAGCAGATCGAATTTGACACCTTCTATTCTGGAAAACCAGAAAGCGAAAATCATTGTAATGAGTTTATTAAATCGTGCATGGCTGATGCCTTCATTACCCATATCTTCAATCCACAATGTTCCGAGATGAAAAAAGACGCGCTCTAGGTGACTATTGGTGTTTTCGACATGGTGGAGGTAGTCTTCCCAGGTTGCCGAGTCGAGTCGCTTGACAATTACAGGTGGTGAGGTGCTAATAATTGCAGTCATGGGAGATTACCTCTCGATCTGGTGCTGTAGTTATTTCAATTTTATCCCAAATGCTCGATTTGGCATTGAGACTAGAATTTGGGCTGTTTCGATCGAGTCAAATGCTATAATTTAGCCTTAATTTAGCAAGATCTTCCAAAACTTCTATCGATTCGAGTTTATCTTCGCAGAAATAGGCAATTACTCCACACTCGATCGCGATAACATCGCAATCATCCCACGGTGGTTCGTGTTCGATATTTGCTGAGTAACCCATCGTACCAAGATAACCTTGGAGATCGATCGGCGAAAACAGCGAAATATCCTTATCCCATAATAGTAGAGGAGTTGCGATCGCTTCGACAGTGATGCTGATGACGCCACAATCGTCATTAATTAGAAAAAAGTATTTCCCATAGTCCAATATTCGACGATCTCTTGGATAACCATCAGTATTCGAGAGCTGCTGGATACTGACAGGTTTACCAAGTAAATTTATTAGTACAGATTCGGTAGTCCCGAAATAAATATTTTCAGCCCCAACTGTAGGAATAAGATTCATATTAACTCAAGAGGAAAAAATATCGAATATTAGTGCTTAGTCTGCAACCGCCCTGAAATGAATTTCGGGCTAATAGCGAAAGTTCACTGAAGTGAACTGAAAAAAATTTCTGCTTGTATATTAAGCATCCCTGACTAACTTCTTTATGCACTCATCGGGTTTCCAACGGTTTAGCGCAACCTTACATGCTAACTTTAATCCAGTTCCCCCTTTTTTAGGTAGGGCGAATTAATGGTCATAACAGAAAAAATCTTAGTTCACTTAAGTGAACTTTCGCCGTTAGCCCGAAATTCATTTCAGGGCGGTTGTAGACTAAGTACTAAAGTTTCAGATTTACGCTGGTGCTAACTAAACTACCCTACTTTTAGGGTAGTTTAGGGAGATTTTCTAATGTTTGTAAATGGGTCTTATACCTTCCAAACATCCTCTTCGTCCGAGTAGGCGAACTTCGATCGCGAGCCGGGGTTTCTAACCGCTGACTACCTACGGATTGGCTAAAGATCGAACTCGTTTTAAGACGCTATCGACATGGTTTTTGACCTTTACATTCGACCAAATGTGGGCGATATTACCACTCGGATCGATGAGAAACGTCGATCGAATGATGCCCATGTATTCCTTACCCATGAATTTCTTTAATTGCCAGACTCCGTAATCTTCGGCAATTTGATGTTCGGGATCGCTGAGTAAGATTATCTCTAGTTTCTGCTTGTCGATAAATTTACCATGAGAGGCGATCGAATCGGGACTGATACCCACAATTTGAGTATTTAGTGCCTGAAAATCGGGTAGTTTACTGGTAAATTCGATCGCCTCAGTCGTACAGCCAGGAGTATTGTCTTTTGGATAAAAATATAGCACCAGCCATCGATCTTGAAAATCCTCAAGACTCATACTCTTGCCCGCGCGATCGGGTGCGGTAAATGCGGGTGCAGATTGGCCGATATTCATCTCGATATCCTGATTTTTATATATCGAAATATTTTAGCTTAATTCTGACTAAAAACCAGTCTTGTTATTTCCCCGCTTGGGTGTTGAAGAATTTTTAGACGGCGGAAAAGCTTTCTGCTCCCAAGTTCCTAGATTGGTAGTAACTTGCGGTCTGCTGTTGGTCGCACTTTCATTAATATAAGCACTGCCATCTTGGGCAAAAATTAACATTTTTTGAATCACACTTTCAGGATTGCGAGCATTTTCTGGTTTGAGTGTGAATAACATGTTTTTGCGATTGCACTTGCTATGAGATGACAACGCACAAATCACCGTCTGTGAGTTAACTACACCGCTTGCTAGCTGTAAATCTTGAAAAGTACCACCATTGCGATCGGCAGCTAACTGGAGACGTTCTGACACGATCTGACAGCGTTTTTCAGGAGTATAATCTCTGCCAAAGCCATCATAATTCCAATTCAACATGACGGCTTGCCGATCGCCTTTTTGGACGATCGTTTGCAGTCCCTGACAACTAACTCTCAGCCCCAATTCAGAGCCATTAGACGATCGAACCGAACTATTAGGTTGCTCGTTGACGACTAAATCCGATGGCGTATTGTCAACTACTGGCGGTAGTTGCGATCGAACTAATTGTCCGCCCAGAAGAATGCTGGCTGCGGTAGTAAAAGTTAATAAAATTCTGGATGTAGCGATTAATTTCATCTGAACTTACTAATTGAATGATTTAAATAATTAATTAAAATGCTGGGAATATTAGAGCAATTAAAATCCTCGATTTCTACTATTGCGCTCGGTATAATTCGATCTTCTAGTAGTTTGCACATTTTGAATTGTTTGGATATTGCGATCGCTATTATTAGTGCGAACTAACTGTTGCTTGGCACTATCGTATGTATAATAACCAGCAGTTAACGATGAAGTTGGCTGGATGCAGACTGTCTCGGTAACGATGCCATTGACAAACACCGCTCCGGGCGCACAGTCGATCCGCGATACACCCCACTGGTTGAGTACTGGTGTCACGCGATCTGTACTTTTACTAGCTTCAATCCGTAATTTTTCTTTGGCAATTTCGGCATCGGCAGCGATTTTGGCTTTCTTAATCTCTGCATCGGCGGCAATTTCTGCCGATCGACTCGGTGGATTTATCAATGTATTAATAATGCTCGCACCAGCACCAATTAAATCGGTTTGGGCTGTCTGAGTAATTACAGTTGCTGTTGAAGATTGCTCTTGAGCACGAGCTGGGAAGCTAACTGCTAAGATAGTTGTTAGTGTTAATAAACTAAGTTTAATCTGGCGCATACGATTGACTTTTCTAATACTTACCTATCTTCTAATATCTACACCAGCTCGATCGCGTTTTCCATATGTCTGCTGACAGATAAAATATTAATTGGCGATCGAAGTATTCACAAAAGTTTGAGGTAACGATCGGGTGATTTCCCACGCATTTATTCAGGAACAGGGAAACGGTAGACTTCGCACCGAAGAACGGCTAGTTGTGGAGGAGCTGAATCGCCGAGGTGTACCCACCACGCTATATATCGAGTTGCTGGCGTGTCGCGGCGCGAAGAATTGCTCTGTGCTGATGTAGTAACTTGGTTGAGTGAGTATCGAGTCTATGTCGTCAATTCCGAAATTAGAAGTGTCGATTGGTATGCAGGAGATCGGGAAGTCGCGATCGATCTAAACGTAGTACGCGCCGCGATCGCGACTTTACATGCCGCAGGCGAATCTTATGCTGGGTATGCGATTGACTTTGGCGTGTTGGCTACAGGTAAAACTGCTTTGGTAGAAATGAACGATGGTTTTGCGCTCGGCGCGTATAGTATCGATAGTAAAAACTACACCGATCTAATTTGGGCGCGATGGGCAGAATTATTAACTCAATCGATCGTGGATAATTGACGATCGAGCGTTGGGTTTTGAGGGTGGCTGGCTGGATGGCAAGCATTACCACTCCGGCGATCCCCGTAAAAAAAATGTAGCTGAATGTGAATTCCCTGGATGCTGCTGGGCACTATAAGTATATGAAGTAGTACCCACTCCCCAAATCTGTGATTATGTCAGCAAATATTATTGATGCGATCGATCGGTTAATGCCATTGATTATCCATTCTACTTGTATCAACTCCAAACTGTGGGAATCGCCTTATCAGGAGTTACCATTGCGCGATTATTCTCTCAGTTGGGTAATCGTCGATCGCAATTCCAAAGGTAGAGTTGCGTATCAGAATGTGACATCAGAGATGGTGGAGATTTGGGAAAACGAAGGCATCGATTGGCAACAACGAGCGGCGATCAATCTCAAGGTGGCTTCTCAAGAGTTATGGACGCATCAGAAACTCCGCGAAGATGGGAGTGTAGTCTGGGCAATTATGATGCACAATGATGGATTTGGCTCGTCCCGAATCTTACTTTCTCCCTATTTAGACAAATATTTCCCCGACGGTTATTATGTCGCAATTCCCGATCGCAGTATCGGCATCATTATCCCCCGCGATCTGTCCCTCGGTGAAATGCAAGAGACTCAAGATCTGCTCGAATCCTGGTATGACAGTGCATCTGCTCCAATGAGTCCCCATTTATTCGCACCCGACGATCTCGTTCCCGAGCATTATTTCTGGAACTAACTGCACGACTTAATAATCGAGGAAACTAGTTCAGGATGCCGAATCTACTTTTGATTTAATTAACAAGATTAAGTCAGCAACGGTGATGCAAGTATTGTCAGTAAAATCTGCCAAAAAATGCAACTCGAAAGCCTCAGATAAATCGATGTAAATATTGGCTGCCTCTATGTAATAAAGTAAATCTTTGGAGCCAGACAATCGCTGCCGTCGATCGGCAAGTCGATCGATAAAGTTATGGAATTTAAATTCTAGATCGATCGCCTCTGGATCGATTTCCAAATTTCTAGCTAAGATAGCTCTAACGGTTTCAAAAATATCGAGGGTGCCACGTCGCATTAGTTAACTCAAGTTAGTCGATCGTCGATCGTGAGAAATCTATCCATCAACTCAATCGTGGAAGGATAGGATCGTCTGTAAAGATCGCGATTGTATTGCCTGTTACTGTTATAAGTGCAGACGATCGACATCGGCATTGGTATAATAGCTCAAAGTGTCAGAATCCTGGCTAAATCTGATGTATAGCAACTAGCTATTTGACTGATGCCTTGGACGCCCTTACATAGTCAGCTTCACCAGTGTGCGATCGATCGGCAATTGTTGCCCGTGGGTGCCAAGATTTTAATCGCCGTCTCTGGAGGGCAAGATTCTTTGTGTCTGGGACAACTACTCCGCGATCTCCAGTCGCGCTGGCAATGGCAATTAGCCGTGGCTCATTGCGATCATGGGTGGACGCAAGATGTAGGCATTGCCGAGCGAGTCGCACTAGTTGCCGCCAGATGGCAGCTACCATTTTATTGCGAAACCACTGCTAATTTGCCAGAGACAGACGGTGCGGCAAGAGAATGGCGATATCAAGCTCTGACGAGAATTGCCGAAACTACCAATAGTACTTATTTAGTCACCGCCCATACCCAAACCGACAGAGCCGAAACCTTACTCTACAATTTAGTGCGCGGAGCGGGTGCTGACGGACTCTGTGCGATGTCTTGGCACCGTCAATTAACTCCGAAGCTCAATCTCGTCCGTCCGCTGCTAGAAGTCAATCGCGCCCAAACTGGTGAGTTTTGTCGCGAGTATCAATTACCCGTCTGGGAAGACGTTTACAATCAAGATCTCAAATACGCTCGCAATCGCCTGCGGCTAGAGATTATGCCCCGATTAGCAACCGATTTTAACCCTCAAGTCGAAAGTCATCTGGCGCGCACGGCGGAGCTATTACGTGCCGATGTGGAGTATCTGGAATCACAAGCCACAGAGGTATATCGCCAAGCCGTAGATGAAGCAGAGACTAGACTCGATCGTACCATCGTGCAATCGATCGCGCTCTCGCTCCAACGGCGAGTCATCCGTCAATTTCTCACTCACGCATTGAGCAAAATGCCGACATTCGGCCAGATTGAGGAAACGATCGTGTTAATTAATGCGCCCAATCGGACTCGCACCTCTACCTTCAGTCAAGGACTAGCTGCGGAAGTTTCTGGTCGCTGGATCCTCGTGAGGGAATAAGTAATATCCATCGACTTTTGAATGGATAGCCCCTCTCGTTCGACGAGGACTTGTATACAAGTAGGTTAGACTTCGTTTGAGGTTGAGTTACCCCCCCAACCCCCCTTTATAAGGGGGGGTTTTTCCGGCTCTCTCCCCTTTATAAAGGG
>NZ_PVWO01000428.1 GCF_003003845.1 Chamaesiphon polymorphus CCALA 037
GATGGGGATGGGGATGACGGCCCTGTGGGGGATGCGGCGGGCGAGTGCCAGCAGCGGTAGGATCGCCTTGAGGATGCTCGTGTGGGTGGCGAGGGGGATGGGATGGAAAATCGGCTCCTGGTGCCTCTGGGTGCGAAAATGGTGGCGTATCGGGATGATATCGATAGCTGACACCTTGCAGTCGGAGCTGGCAATGGGAATAAGTGGGAGTAGGAATTTGTTCTGGCTCTGCCAGATCGACTAGCGACATATTCATGCGTTCGATTTTCCGCAATGCCACATTCCCGCGCACTAATTCGGGGATGCGATTGAGGAGATTTTGCATCGGCAAGGCAATAAAAGTGCTAATCAAGACATAGCTGGCTAACGTTGGTAGCGGTAGCTGAATTAGTGTGGGTAAAATGAATAAAATAAAGCCCAAACAGACAAATTGGATCGTTTGTCCGAATCCATTGGTGATAATAAAGCTGCCTGCGGCACTGGTATGTTTTTGACGCAGTTTTGCCGCACTACCTTTGAGATTTTTTTCGAGAAACTCCGATCGTTTCGATCGATTGAGCTTGAGTTCTTTGATACCATTAATAATCCCCTGAAAATATTTGAGGAGAGTATCTTCTTCTTCTCGCGCTTCAAAGAATAATTTCTGCGCTTTATTTAATTTAGTTTGAACGAACCAAATCGCCAGGACGGTGGAGACAATCGCGATCGAGAAAATTGGCGTGGAGACCCAGGCAAGATAAGCAAAGGAACCAACCACTGTCGCAAAGTCGATAAAAATATTGGGAATCGCCGAAACCGATCGCGTCAGTGTATTGATATCATCTGTTAACATCGCGATCAGACGATTCTCTTGGAGTTTTTCTAAATGCTCTAATGGCGATGCTAAAATATTTTTGCTTAATTGGAGTCTCAATTCATAAATAGCATTTTGCGACAGTAAGACTAATAAATACTGTGCCAGCACGCTAGTAATGACAATGAAAATAGCTAACAGTCCAAAAAACAATAACGCATTAGCAACCCGCCCTTGATGCACCTCGCGATTGATAATCGAAATCATCAGTGCATTACTACAACCGCTGACCAAACCCGCACTAGAGGCAATGACGATCTGTTTCCAAGATATTTGCCAGAGAAATTTAATAAATTCCATGAAATTTGTTTACCCAGCAGTAATCTAAATGTCGATCGAAACAAATGGCTGAAGACGCACCTCGATCGGTTTGATATATTGGACTGCAAAGGAATAGCTAATGGCTGTTCCTTTACTTCGATCGATTCTTTAACCCAAGTTGCGACCTATAGAATGCCTACGACTGTAAGTCGTAGCTGATGTTGCAAAGTCCGCCTACGCGGACTAATAAATTTAGTCCGCGTAGGCGGACTTTGCAACATTAGTAGCGGTTTCTAACCGCTGAGATTATTTAAGATCCGCTAGTGAGAAGGAGACTGGTTTACCTTTTAAAGTTTCGAGAGTTTTGAGCTGCTCTGGCGTTAAAACGGCTTTGGCTTGTTGGTTGCTTTCTTTCATGATCGCTTCCATCCGCTTGCGATTATCGGCGAGGGTTTTATTCCGTTTGGTAGCATCTTCTCTGTCGGGAATTTCCCAAGCACCGATCGTTTTGGTGCGCATCTGACCGACGATATCATTAAGCTGTTTTTTCTGAGCGTCGGTGAGTTTGAGATCGGTCGCAAAATCATCTTTGGTAATTATACCAAAATCAAACTTTTGCAATAAAATCTCTTTGGCTCTTTTCTCTTGCTCTGGCTTGAGAATTTTGCTCATTTTACTCTGAGAGTCTTTGGTTAAGGCAACTGCACCTTCTTCGATTTTAGTGGCTAGTTTCTTTTTCTCGCCCTCTTGTTTATCTTTGGGTAATGCTTCGATTTTCTTATTTTCTTCTTTGATTGACTTAGATGCTGTGGTCACTTGTGCTAGTAAATCTGTCTCTACCGCCTTGATTTTGGCGACTTGATCGTCAGTCAACTGGAGTTCGGACTTGATTTTGGGATTCTGCAACAACTGGATCGGATTGGCTCCAGCGCGTTCTGGTCTAGCGAGATCGGAATTAGACTCAGCTCCACTGGGAGGATTTCGATCGGGTTTGCTAGCCATAGGGCTGCTAGTGCCGTCAGGAGAATTTGCCGCAGGTGTTTCGGGAGTTTTGGGATCTTGCTTGCAACTAGTCAACATCAAGGAAGCAGTGCAAATTACCAAGCAGGATGTCACAGTTAGGCGGTTAATTAAACTTAATGAAGTCATGTTTTTCAGGGGTGTTTACTGAGAATAGATAAAGTCTCGATCATTCTAACTCCCGTTAGTAATTAAGCAAAATAGAACTTAACAATCGCACCCGCCCGAGCTAGTAGACTAACTGCGTCGTTCGCTCGATCGACTCTAGATGTTAAAAAATGTGTGGGAATTTGACCGATCGAGATAATTATGAATTTATATTATTGGGTGCGGCAGCGAGGATACAATCGCGATAATAATTACGAGCCAAATGGCGCGATGGATATAATCTATGGCCTGTGGGATAGATTAGTGGAGATCTGACATTTAGCAGTGGCTGCTATCGATTTAGAGGATCGATATTTAAAAGTTTTACATTCGCTGCTATGACTGTTATCGATTCGCCCCCCAGTTTAAAATGCATTATTATCGGCTTAATTTCTAAAAATCATGGTTGCTGTTAGGACTGTTTTTGATACCACACCTCGGATTGAAATGCATTGGCAGGACAGCTTTATGTCTTTCGATCTGACTCAGGACGAACACGATCTGGGACGCGAGCCAGCACAGCCGCCACCGATCGGGTTGGTAGTCCCGATCGAGTGGGAATTGGTAAGTCGTCGTCAAGCAATTATTCGCAAGATCGATAGCGACTACTATATCTACGATGGCGACGGGCAAAATTCCAGCAGCAATCGCTTATTTCTTAACAATCGGCTGATTACGCCCAATGAGGGCTATTGCCTCCAGTCTTACGATGAGTTGCGGATCGGCCAAGATCCGCAAAATTATGCAACGCTGACTTATATCGATCCTACCGATGTGCGGATCGGGTCGGCACCAATCAAAACGTCGATGTCGCTAGCTCTACAGCAGACAATCACGATCGGGCGGAGCGAGGATAATAATTTCGTGCTGGATGCGCCGACAATTTCGCGACATCATGCCGCCGTGCAACGCACCTCGTCCGGTAGGTATCTGTTGCATAACTACAGCCCCAATGGGGTATTTGTCGATCGCCAGCAAGTAGACAAAACAGCACCGCTAGAGATCGGCTCCATCATTCAAATCGGCCCTTATACCTTCGTCCTGCGGACTGACGCGCTGACAATCGCCGATCGCGGCGACAATATTCGCCTAGATGTCGATGGGATTACCAAAATCGTCAAGCTCAAGGATCGACAGAGTTTATGTCTGCTCAATAACGTCACTTTGGCGATCGAACCCGGTCAATTTGTCGCACTAGTGGGGGGGAGCGGTGCGGGTAAATCGACGCTGATGCAGACCCTCCTGGGCATTCAGCAGCCGACGGTCGGAATGGTGTATCTCAATGGCGACAACCTGGTCAATAACTTTAATATTTATCGCAATTCGATCGGCTACGTCCCCCAAAGCGATATCGTCCACAAAAATCTTACCGTTAGGGAGGTACTCTACTATGCCGCACGGATGCGGCTTCCACCCGATATCGATATCGACAGTATCCTCGCCAACACGCTGGGACATATCGAACTCACCCAACGCCAACATAATCTCGTCAAAAACCTCAGTGGCGGTCAGCTCAAGCGCGTGAGTATCGGCGTCGAACTGTTGGCAGACCCCAATTTATTCTTCTTAGACGAGCCAACTTCCGGACTCGATCCGGGGTTGGACAAAAAAATGATGCAACTGCTCCGCCGTCTCGCCGATGAAGGGCGGACGGTAGTATTAGTCACCCATGCCACCAGCAATATTAATTTATGCGATCGGGTGGCGTTTATGGGTTTGGGCGGAAATCTCTGTTATTTTGGCCCCCCAGCCACAGCTAAAGAATTCTTCGCAGTCCCCGACGATTTTGCGGATATTTATATCAAGCTCGAAACTGCCGAAAACTGCTTGGATGCGGCGGCAAGGTTTCAAGATTCCGACTACTATCGCACCAATATTCAGGAACGATTGAGTTTGCCCACCCATGGGGGACAGAGCAAATCTAATCGAGCGATCCTACCGCTACCAGAGCGGGGCAAGCAGTCTTTTTTCCAACAAATCCAACTGTTGATTAGACGTTATATCCAGTTATTGCGCCGCGATCCGGTGTACTTGGGTTTATCCTTACTTACGGCACCGATCGGGATTTTATTAGTATGGTTGGCGACCAAAGATACATTACAAGATACCAGCAAAGTATTCGACGCAGCACTCAATCCAGTGCTGACGCCGTTTGTCGGTTCTGCTAATGTCAGTCGGGCGGGGATGGCACTCAAAATTCTGTTTGTCTTTACCTGTGCCAACGTTTGGGTGGGACTGGCTAGTTCCCTTCAGGAGATTATTAAAGAATCCGCCATTTATCTGCGCGAACGCCTAGTCAACCTGGGTTTATTCGCTTATGTCGGCTCCAAGTTATTGACATTAGGCGGACTCGCGATCGCCCAAACTATCCTGATTAGCGCGATCGTCTTTCTGTGTTTCCAGCAACCCGAACCAGTTGCCGAGTTAGCCCCCATTAATTGGTGGTTAGGAATGCCGATTACGACTTTCTTGAGCATTTTAGACGCTGTTTGTCTGGGCTTAATGGTATCGGCGAGCGTTAAAAACAGTGCGCAAGCAAATAGTGCGTTACCTTTATTACTGTTACCTCAAATCATCTTTGCTGGGGTGTTATTCGGTCTCGATAAAGTGCCGATCGGTCGATTCGTATCTTGGTTGACAATATCGCGCTGGTCGATCGGAGCCTACGGCACATTAATCGACCTGAATATCTTAATTCCGACGAGTAAAAATGACGCGGGTATTGATTTCTCACAAATGATGAAGCCTTCCTCTGTTTATGACACAAATTGGCAAAATTTGAGTCTAAATTGGGGGATGTTGATCTTTCAGAGTGTTTTTTATCTCGGGGTCACAATTTGGCTGCAAAAACGCAAAGACCTTCTCAAATCTCCCAAGCGTCAACCTTCTAGTAGTAAGAAGGGCAAATAAGCAACCCTCATCCCCACCATAAGTCTGTTGGAACCGATCTAAGTC
>NZ_PVWO01000429.1 GCF_003003845.1 Chamaesiphon polymorphus CCALA 037
TTGATATCCATCCTGCGGTGCTACAGTCCACGCATTCATTACCCATTACCCATTACCCATTACCCATTACCCCCCAACTCCCTGTCTTGTCTTGACGCACACAAACGGGAGGGAACCTCCCGTTCGATGCGTCGCTGTCTCGCTGAACCGTCGGCAAAGCCGACGAGCGCGAGCCGCAACTCCCAACTCCCAACTCCCAACTCTCCTCAATGAACACTGTCCTCACCTCCACCTTTATCCTCACGCTCCTGCTCGCGGTGGGGTTATTTTTCTTTATTCGGGCTTCGACTAAGGATCGAATCGAGCAAATGGTTTTAGAGACAAACGAACCAGAAGCGGCTTTATTACCGCGATTGGAAGCATATTTTACAGATCGAGCTTACCGGATTGCGGCGGTCGATCGCGATACCGAGATTGTGACTTTTGAGGGCGTCGTGCGTCCGAGTGTGTTTCTCACCGCGTTGCTGACTGCTTTAGCCGCCATTGGGGCGTTATGTTTGTCCTTGGTGTTATCAATGTTGTTACCGGATTTTGGTAAACTGTTCTTGCTCTTGCTCTTGTTGGCACCTTTGGCTGGCTGGTTTTATTGGCAAGGCTCGGCGCGTACCGAGCAAGTTCGGCTCAAGGTCGAAGTTTCAGAGGCTACGCCACCCCTGACTTCGATTAAAATAAGCGGACATCGAGATGAATTAGCTGTATTTCAATCTACACTGCAATTAAGTGCCCATGAAGATATAGAATAAAAAAAGCACCCAAATCCGATCGATTTGAGTGCTCGCTTAGAAAACAATAGAGATTTATTTGATGCCCAGAAAGTCAACTAGCTAGTAGGTACTGCTGCCAACAGTTACTAGTTGTTGACTTTCTGTTTCTGGCTCTAGCGATCGCAGACTGGGGAATAGAAAATGGTTTTCTTCGACGTATTGCGCGCCAAATAAACCTTTTTCTGCCCAGAAATAGCGATCTGTCGTGTGTTCGTTGCGTTTCACCAACAAGAGTGCTGGAGGAGTAATACCTTCTGATAAGATATATTTCCGCGCAGCAGTAACAGGTTTATCTTCGCCACTTTCAATGCTGAACTGTGGCACCTGCTCCAAAATTCTTCGCCCTTCTTGACGTCTCCGACTTTTCCGTTTGCGTCTTCTAGCCAACCGTCTTACCTCCTCTTTGGTTCAGACAGATGTAATGCCTGTTACAAAAGCCGTCGCTATTCTATCCGCTTCATCATAAAAACTCAAGCCCCTACAAAATACCTTCTTAATCCGCTCAAATCCACCAATATAAAGAAAAACTAAAATTTATCGAGGGTTTTAAGGGCAAAATATTTTAATAATCTTAATAATTCTTTGCATAATTCGGAGTTTAACTCTCGACTCTCTTCCACAGAGGCTATGGTAAAGAGTGGCTGCTATCGCTAACTTATGCCAATCGTGGCAAAATAAGTGAAGAACAGCTACAAACATCGTAGTTGCGTTAAATTGACAACACCCCACGCACCACTAAGCAACGATCGTGCCTACACCTGCGAGTTCGGAATTCATGGCTTTATGTCGCGCACAGCTAAGACTGTTAGCCGAAGGCTTGGGTGCGAGCCTGAGCGTCGTGTACATGACCCAGGAACTAGAAGGCGGTGGGGAGTCAAAATTATTACCGCTAGTAGTCTATCCCGAAGCTGGGGGCGGCTGGTCGGAGGTCATGGATCGAGCGATATCCGATCGCTCTGTGCTCTCGACACCATCCATTGCCACAGAACCAAAATCCGATCGATCGAATCGAGAAAATCGCCACCGTCGCTACACCAATGTGGAATCCGCTAGGCAAATAGCCGACAGAAATAGTCAACTTGCCACATTCGCCCCGCTACAATCGCCGGAGAGGACTGCTGAAGACGATCGCAGCAAGCGACATCAATTGCTCTTACCACTGGTGTCTGAGGGGACGATATTGGGGCTGCTAGCGACCACTCGCGAAACTCAACCTTGGAACTCGCTCGAACAGACCGAAATCAAGCATATCGCTCAAACGATCGCGCTAGCGGGCATTATCGATCGCAAGCACAATTGGCTGAGGCTCGAATTGCAACAACAGCAGCAATTGCAACTTCAGCAACAAAATCTTTTACACAATCTTTTGCACCAACTCCGCAATCCACTTACTGCGATTCGGACATTTGGTAAATTATTAATCAAACGCTTGCAGATTGGTGAAACCGATCGCGGGTTTGCAAGTAGTATCGTCCGTGAAAGCGATCGATTACAAGAACTGTTAACCCATTTAGAAAATGCGATCGATCTGCCGTTAATCAAGGATAGCGATGCTAAAACCGATCGCATCAAACCATTACCATCGAGTCAGGAAGAAGCTAATGTTTCTAATGCCAATTTATTACTTCCCGATGCAGCTTTTCGGATCGAATCTTGTCAATTAACAGATGTCCTCGACCCTTTAATTACATCGGCTGAAGCGATCGCTCAAGATCGCAATTTAACTTTTTATACGCATATACCACGCGATTTACCATTAGTTCAAGCCCATCCAGCCGCCTTAAGAGAAGTATTGAGCAATCTGATCGATAATGCCTTGAAATATACACCCGCTGGCGGCGAAGTCGATGTTGATGTCGAACTAGTTGCCACGGCGATCGATCTACCAGATGTACCCCAACCAGCACGCATCCAAATCTGTATCCGCGATACAGGGGTAGGAATTCCCGCACAAGATTTGGACAAATTATTTACCCGCCATTATCGTGGCGTCCAAGCCCAAGGAAGTATTGCAGGCACTGGGTTGGGACTCGCGATCGCCAAAGAATTGGTCACGCACATGCATGGTAAATTAGAAGTAAAAAGCCCCCCACCAGGTGACGATCGCGGTACGGAATTTATGCTGTGGTTGCAATTAGTGAATGATGGATAATCGATCGTTAATGAGAAGTAGGGCTGGCACGGCCCATCATACAGTCTAAAGCTGAGACTGTACGATTGTCCTGAGACTTATAGTCTCAGGAATGGCGTTATCAATTCTCAATTACTTCTGACTTACCTGTCGATTGTTAATATAGTTATAAGTCAACTTCGACACCGCCTGCACGAAATTGCGAGCGCGCACATCGTTAAAAGAACGCTTCACAAAAATTCCCGCCAAATATAACTTGCCATTGGGCATCTCAATAATCCCTGCATCCCCAATTAACCGCCCCAACGTCCCCGTCTTATGTGCGATCGCCGCACCTTTACCCAAACCAGCGGGTAATAGCTTGCGATTGGCAGTTTGATTGAGAATATCTAAAACTTTGCTGCGACTAGTTTCCGTAATTAATTGTCGCTTGGCAAGTAATGCCGACACTCTCACCAAATCGGCGGGACTAGTCGTATTTGCGCCTTTAAAATCTCCTAACATCCGGTTGATAACTGTTTTACGTAGGCCCCAACTCTTAAACTTACTATTAAGAACTTTGCGTCCGCCTAACCTGTCAATAATCATATTTGTCGCCGTATTATCGCTAATGGCGATCATCTTCGTGGCAGTTTGAAACACGCTCAATTTGGCCCCACGACTATTTTGCAGTTCTCCCGAACCACCAGTAATTAAATCGCGTCTGACTGTCAGCTTTTCATCTAGCTTAACTTGCCCACTATCGACAGCTTGAAACAATGCCATCAAAATTGGCAACTTAATCGTACTTGCCGCCGGAAAACTCTTCTCGCCATTAATATCTAGATAATTGCCCGTATCCACTTCCATAAAAAACATCCCTGGCGAGATCGAACCATACTTCGCCGCTAGGGTCTTAATTTGGCTCTTAAGGACGGTCATTTCCTTGCCGATGGGTACGACGCCAGCAAAGATAATTGGCGCGATGGGGACTGTCTGAATCGTACCCGTGCTAGCTGTCGAAACACCCCGCTGGATCGTTCGCAATTTTATCGACCAGCGCGAGGGAATATCGCTGCGAATAATAATATTCTGCGGACTCACACCGTAACCTGGAGCCAACTCCATCACCAAGCGCGTAGTATTGCGATCGGATTGGGCGATTCGCACTTCTCGCACCGCCGCGCCGTATTGCTTGCGCACTGTTGCTGCGGTCATTTTGGTACCTGGTAGATCGACAACCAAGCGGTAGGGGCCATCGAGCAAGGTCGCTTTAGGCTGAACTCCAGTATCGGTACCAAAGTTCAGTTGATTGCGATCGGGTTTGAATTCCCAGCCAGTAAATGTGCTTGCTCGCGCTGGTGCGGCAAATAAGCACGCGCTGCTAATCAGTCCGGTGAGGAGCCAATTTAGTTTCATAGGGTGAGGACGGGATGTAATGGTAGAGCTATTTCTGGACGCGCTGGTAACTGTGAGAACTAAAGTTATGAGGACGCCACAATTTTGATTTTTAAAAAGCGATGTCATAAATGTGCAGTCACACATTTAAGGTGAGGCTACCGATTCCGGTTTTAGTTTTCACCCAGATGATGATTAACATTTTTAGGCTCCTCGCGTCAATTAACTCTTAAGAGCAAAAATCGTTCGAGTTGTTGCTGAGACTAGCTTAAAAGGCGATCGACAAAATTTCTGTAACAAGTGCTATGGTCAACTGGAAACAATTATCGCTATATTAAGAACTATTAAAGGTTTTAGATCTAAAACCTAATTTGTGTATCTAATTACGTGAGGAGCAAGTTTATGACTAAAGGTATCCACAATTTACCAGCTACATTTACCACCGAAGAATCGCTAGTTGCCAAATTTTTTCGCAGCTCGGCTGGTAACTGGTTATCCGAACGCCGCTACTATACGCTTCCCCACGGAGATACTCAAGAGGTAGTCAGCGAGATCGAGATAAAATTTCTCGAAGCTGGTTGTGCTCAATTGCAACAATTAGCTCGCTTACACGAGTTGGATGAATTCGCGCTTGTCTGTGGGAGCGAAGTTCATTGGGAGAGTCGCGATTCAGTCACAGGCAAAAAAGCTTCTAAAGGCAGTACCTTATTTGGAGCTTTAGGAAATATTCTCTATCGCGATCGCGGTTTTGCTACCCCCAAACCAGTTACCGCTATTTATCATTTCCCCAATCCCGAAACGATGTGCCTGAAAACAGAATATCAAGGTTCGGTATTTGAAGAAGAAATCAAATTAGTCGGCGAGAAGTATCGCACTCGTCAAACAATTATCTCCCGTGCTGGCGAACAAGTAACGATCGGGCAGTATTTAGAAAAGCGGATTAGGGTTTAAGTGCGAAC
>NZ_PVWO01000049.1 GCF_003003845.1 Chamaesiphon polymorphus CCALA 037
CCCATCCACCCGTCTCCCCAAGTCATGCTAGAAATCTCCAATCTCAACGTCTATTACGGCGAGAGTCATATCTTGCGAAACGTCGATTTACACGTCGCTCCAGGGCAGATAGTGTGCCTGATCG
The DNA here is from genome assembly GCF_003003845.1 of Chamaesiphon polymorphus CCALA 037. Taxonomy (GTDB): domain Bacteria; phylum Cyanobacteriota; class Cyanobacteriia; order Cyanobacteriales; family Chamaesiphonaceae; genus Chamaesiphon; species Chamaesiphon polymorphus. The sequence continues at coordinate 125 of NZ_PVWO01000049.1, forward strand.
GACGTAATGGCGTGGGCAAAACTACGTTGATGAAAAGTATCATTGGCTTGCTGACGCCACGAACGGGTCAGATTTTACTCGATGGGGTACCGCTCGATCGCAAATCGCCCGATCTGCGTGCCAGAATGGGGATTGGGTACGTGCCGCAAGGACGGGAAATTATTCCTAGACTGACGGTAGCTGAAAATCTGCTGCTGGGACTCGAAGCACGGGGTGGTGCGGAGCGGCGGGCGGCTCGGGTTCCCGATGAGATAATGGAACTATTCACAGTACTCAAAACAATGCTGACGCGGATGGGTGGTGACTTGAGCGGTGGACAACAGCAGCAACTGGCGATCGCGCGAGCATTGATGGGCAAACCGCGCCTGCTGGTATTAGACGAACCCACGGAGGGAATTCAACCGTCGATTATTTTGGACATTGAGGCGGCGGTGCGACGGGTAGTAGAGACGACAGGCGTCTCGGTATTATTAGTAGAACAGCATTTACATTTTGTCAGACAGGCCGATCGCTATTACGCCATGCAAAAAGGTGGGATCGTGGCATCGGGGGCGACGAGCGAATTGAGCCAAGATGTGATTCAACGTTTTTTAGCCGTTTAGCTCAGATCGCTCTGGATCTGGTGGCAATCCCCACAGGGCTGACTGTAACTGTATATTTAGGCATAATTGTTCGATTTTACACTTCAACTCGCACCCAAATACGATCCGACTTTTAACTCAACTTATTGACAACACTTTTGCAAAAGCTGGCGATCGTCCGATCTACTGTTATATTTGTACGTAGATTAACGATCTATCTCTGAATAATGAGCAAAAAGTATATTTTAGTGACAGGTGGAGCCGGATTCATTGGTTCAAACTTTGTCTCGCTGGCGATTAAGTCTACCGAACTAACAGTTATCAATTTAGATAAGTTGACCTATGCTGGCAATCTGGCCACTGTAGAGCAGTTTGCCAATAACGACCGTCAAATCTTTGTCCAAGGAGATATCGGCGATCGACAACTAATCGATAAGTTATTAGCGGAATATCAACCCCAGGCGATCGTCAATTTTGCGGCTGAAACCCACGTAGATCGGTCGATCGATGGCCCAGCTAGCTTTATTGAAACCAATATAAATGGTACCTTCAATCTATTAGAATGTGCGCGTCAATATTGGCGGACATTGGCCGACGATGCGCGCGCGGAATTTCGCTTTTTGCACATCTCCACAGATGAAGTATTTGGTTCGCTCGGCCCCAACGATCCGGCATTTACCGAATTAACTCCCTACACGCCCAATAGTCCTTATTCGGCATCGAAAGCTAGTTCCGACCATTTAGTCAGATCTTACTTTCATACCTACGGTTTACCGACCTTAATCACCAATTGTTCCAATAATTACGGCCCTTATCAGTTCCCCGAAAAACTGATTCCGTTGATGATTCTCAATGCCTTTGCAGGTAAACCTTTACCGATCTACGGCGACGGCAAAAATGTCCGCGACTGGTTGTATGTCGAAGACCACTGTAGCGCGATCGCTTTGGTATTAGCTAAAGGTACCCCAGGGGAAACATATAATGTCGGCGGTAATGCCGAGCGCGATAATCTGTGGTTGGTCGACAGGCTTTGCACGATCCTCGACGAACTCTTGCCCACATCCCCCCATTGTCCTCACAAACAACTGGTAGAATTCGTGCGCGATCGTCCCGGACACGATCGACGTTATGCAATCGACTTTACTAAGCTCAACACCGAACTCGGCTGGCAACCTACCGAAGATATCGATTCGGGATTGCGACGCACCGTCCAGTGGTACATTGACAATCAAGATTGGTGTCAGACTGTGACTGCCAATAAATATCAGCAACAACGGTTAGGAGTAGCAGCGTGAAAGGGATTATTTTAGCTGGCGGTTCTGGAACGCGTCTGTACCCGCTCACGCGGGTAATTTCCAAACAACTGATGCCCATCTATGACAAGCCGATGGTTTACTATCCCTTGTCTACGTTGATGCTCGCAGGCATTCAGGAAATTCTGATTATTTCGACGCCGCACGATCTACCGCTCTTTGAAGAGTTATTGGGAGATGGCAGTCAGCTCGGGTTGTCGATTAGTTATGCACCACAACCCAAGCCAGAGGGATTAGCGCAAGCTTTTATCATCGGTAAAAAGTTTATCGGCAACGATTCGGTGGCTTTGGTATTGGGCGACAACATCTTTTACGGCGATAGCTTGAGCGTCAACTTGCAACATGCCGCACAGCTCACCGAAGGGGCGATCGTGTTTGGTTACTATGTCAGCGATCCGGCTCGCTATGGTGTCGTCGAATTCGATCGTCATGGAGCTGCCGTCTCGATCGAAGAAAAACCCCAACAGCCGAAATCAAATTATGCGGTAACTGGTTTGTATTTTTATGACAATCAAGTTGTCGATATCGCCCACAATATTGCTCCCTCGGCACGCGGCGAACTAGAGATCACCTGTGTCAACCAGAAATATCTAGACATGGGACAACTCAAAGTCGATAAACTCAGTCGCGGTACCGCCTGGTTAGATACGGGCACTCACAGTAGTTTGCTCCAAGCCTCAGTGTTTGTCGAAACGATCGAACAACGCCAAGGTTTAAAAATTGCTTGTATTGAAGAAGTCGCCTTCCGCATGGGCTACATTGACGCCAAAGAGTTAATCTCGATCGGCAATACCATGGCTAAAAATGCTTACGGACAATATTTACTGAAGTTAGCTTCAGAAGGAGCCTAGCCATGGAAATAATTCAAACCTCGATTCCTGGTGTACTTGTATTTGCACCGCCAGTTTTTACAGACAGTCGCGGCTATTTTCTCGAAACCTATCAACTCAAGAAATACGCCGAAGCAGGAATTAATAAGCCTTTCGTGCAGGATAATCAATCCTATTCCGTCAAAAATGTCCTCCGAGGACTACATTTTCAACTTCGTTATCCGCAAGCTAAATTAGTCCGCGTGACGCAAGGAACGGTCTTTGACGTGGCGATCGATATCCGCCGTAATTCACCGACTTTTGGCAAATGGCACGGCGAAATATTATCTGCTGAAAATAAGAAGCAGCTATACGTTCCCGAAAACTTTGCCCATGGTTTTTGCGTTCTCAGCGAAAGTGCGGAATTTTTATATAAATGTACCGACTTTTATGTCCCTGGCGATGAAGCAGGCTTGATTTGGGACGACCCCCAACTCGCGATCGAGTGGCCGATCGATCGACCGATCTTATCTGCAAAAGATGCCGAATTGCCCACTTTAGCAGCATCTTTAGAGTTGCTACCAATGGAGTAATCGCTCACACCTAGCTCGATCTGGGTGTAAAGCTCGTCAGATTTGACGATCGATCTGCCGCAATGCACAGATCGATCGTTCGACTTGGTGTTGCTGCAAATTCGTGCTCTCAAGCCAGCGTATAGCAACAAATCACTGCCGGACAAATCAGTAATTGCACTGAGTATCCACAGTAACGCCATGGGTAAAATTAGGTTACAAGCAACGAAAATTAATCGCTATAGTGAGGCCATTGAGTCCGAATTAGCTATGAACGATCTGTGGATAATTGAATGTCAGATTTAACCGTCATCAAGAATGCATTTGCGAACCTCTGTCGCGGGGGTGCGGTGGCACTATCGATGCTGTTGCTGCCACCATTTTTAGCCAGAATTTTGACCAAGGATACTTATGGTACCTGGCTATTAATTTTGCAATTGAGCGCGTATGTAAGTCTGTTGGATCTGGGCATTCAGACTGTCATCGGTCGCTTTGTCGCTCACTACAACGAGTTAGGAGACATCAAAAAAAGAGACAGTATCGTTAGTAGTGCCGTGGCCATGTTGACGGGATCGGCAACGATCGCACTCGTGGGGATCGCGCTCCTAGCTTGGCAATTGCCGCAGCTATTTAAGGACATGCCCGCAAATTTACAACAAGATGCCCAATTGGCATTATTGTGTGTGGGTTCGTCGCTGGCGGTGAGTTTGCCGCTGACGACGTTTGGGGCGGTATTTCTGGGTTTACAACGTTACGATATACCAGCCTGGATTATCGGTAGCACGAAAATTTTGGCAGGAGTACTGATTGTCTTAGTCGCTCAATCAACGCACAGTATTGTCGTGATGGGAGTAGTCTTCGCAGCAACCAATATTGCGGCAGGATTATGGCAATACCTCGCTTTTCGGAAGATGGCTGTCGGCTATCGCGTCTCCCCCACTTTAGTCTCCAAAAAATCGCTCGGTGAAGTCCTCGAATCCTGTCTGGCGATCTCGGTATCTTCTTTAGGATTATTAATTGTCGGCGGTCTCGATACGACCGTGATCGGTTTTTTCGATTATAAATCGGTATCTTACTATGCGCTGGCCGCGACGCTCACGAATTTTGTGTTTGGGGTGGCGAGTTCCATTCTCAATACTGTCATTCCCGTTGCTTCATCTGTCGGCGCGCGCAACGAACCAGCAAAACTTGGGGAATTACTAATATCGACAACTCGTTATTCAGTCATCGTTTTAATCGCCACCAATCTACCGCTATTATTGTTATCCAAAACAATCATGACGTTCTGGGTTGGTGCTGACTATGCCAATAATACCGATCGATTATTTGAGTGGTTGATTGCTGGAAATTTTGTCCGCCAAATCGGTTCGCCCTACTTTACGATCGCGATCGGTTGTGGCGAACATCGCAAGATTATTTTATCGCCATTAATCGAAGCTGTTATCAACCTGATTGTCAGCGTAACATTGACATCCAAAATTGGTGCAAGTGGCGTCGCCATCGGTACTTTAGTGGGCGGTTTTGCCAGTGTCGGGCTGCATTATTTCTACAATCTACCGCGCACCCAGAAAATATTTATTGCCAATCGTAACGATCTAATTGCAGTGGTTGTCAAACCAATTGCAATCGTGGTCGTCCCGATCGTGAGTTTATTCTTTGTCTATAAATATGCGATCGCCGAGCAAAATCTCCTCATTTATACGTCAGTCTCAGCTATTTTAACGCTAATGAGTTGGGCGGGATTGTGGAAATACGTGCTGACTGATGAAGATCGCGCTCTGGTTTTATCATCTTTTCAAAGATTGGTATTACGCAGAAAACCACAAAATTAATATATTTAAGGCCGTTATTCATGTTACCGAGTGTAGATATTATTATTGTTAATTGGAACGCAGGCGATCAACTGCGCGATTGTCTAGCCGCAGTTGCCAGCAGCGATTGTCAGGAATACAAATTAGACAAAGTTATCGTTGTCGATAATGCTTCGCGCGATCGATCGCTAGAGGGACTCGACGATCTAAACCTGCCGCTTGATATAATTAGAAATACTGAGAATAAAGGTTTTGGAGCTGCTTGCAATCAAGGTGCTAGTATCGGTAGATCTGACTATATTTTGTTTCTCAATCCCGATACCAAAGTTTCCTCAGACTCGATCGATAAAGCAGTAAATTGTATTAGAGATACGGCTCACCAGCAAGTGGGTGTAGTTAGCATTCAACTAGTCAATAGTCAGGGTGAAATCCAACGCAATTGTGCGAGATTTCCCACACCCCTAAATATTTGGTGTAGCATTCTCGGCATTGATAAGTTAGTTGTCAATAAGTCTACCAGTTATATCATGAATGACTGGAACCATCAGAATTCGCAACCAGTAGATCATGTAATTGGAGCTTTTTACCTGATTAGGCGCGATATCTTTCAAGCCTTAGATGGCTTTGATGAAACTTTCTTTGTTTATTTTGAAGACCTCGATTTATCCTATCGCGTCCATAAATTGGGCTGGTCTTCTTATTATTTAGCAGATGCCATATCTTTTCATAAAGGCGGCGGTACTTCAGAATCGATCAAAGCAACTCGGGTCTTTTATTCGCTCAGGAGCAGAATGCTCTATGGCTACAAACATTTTAATCCGCTTCAGGCAAATGCGATCGCCTTGGCATCTTTATCGATCGAGTTTGCCAGCCGCATGATTTTCTCGCTACTGAGATTATCCCCCTCCCAAGCCCAAGAAACTCTCTCTGCCTACACTAAACTGTTTGCTAATATCCCCGAGATATATCGAGCAGTCAGGCAACAGTCGATCGCTAAATAATACCTAAAACTATCTAGGTCGTTCGTGCTGTCATCATCAAATTCGATCGCCATATCCATATTTGTTTTAGGATAACTTAAAAAACAACGATCTACCACTCAAATTTTTGCAGATGCTTCTACCAATCGGTAAAAACTCATATAGCAGTCACCTGTATATTGTCTTTTTAATATCCATGTGTTTGCTACCTTTTTCTACAGGAACTGGGGCTGGCTCATTTGTTGTCACTTTTGCCTTTCCCTTCTTAATCCTGCTAACTGTCTTGATTATTGGGAACCTAATTACTAGAAAAGAAAGAATTAATTACCCCGATGAATTAAAGCCTGCCTTAATTTGCGCGCTATTGCACACATTTTCTATTTTGCTCACATCGTTGATGAATGAGAGTCTCATCCAGTCATTTGCACGATCGATTTTTAGTTTATTTGGATTTGCAATATTTTTGTATATTACCTCAAATGCTTCGATTAGTAAAGATGCTAAACTAGCTCACCACAAGATTTCCCTCATTTTTATCTTTTCTGGAGTGGTCATGTCGCTCTACTTTATTGTCAATTTTTTGTTGGCACTCCAACAAAACTCATTAGACAGAGTTTTGTTAGAAAGAGAAAATGGTGGATTGCTGTCGCTACCTTGGGGGGCTTCTAATACTATTGCCGCCTGTTTGATGATGCCATTCTTTTTAGCCATAGATCGAGCCTTTAACCGTCAAGCTGGTAAAAAGAAAAAAGACACGTCCATGTTTGTATTTATGTTAATCATCATTATGGCGATAATGATTACTCAATCCAGAAATGTAATGTTTACCTTGGCGATGGGTACTATCTTTATTGGGGGGCTGACCAAAAATCTCAAATCAACGTTGGTCTTTTTGGCAATCTTGGGGGTGCTGTTCCTGTCGATCCTGAGCTTTTTCGGTCAAGATCTAGACACGATCTTTGCGGCAAGACTTGGAGATCAAGCGCAGGATGTCGGCGGCTTTAACGGTCGGACGGCATTATGGGAAGAATCGATTGTTTACTTTATACTCCATCCACTAGAACCGCTGGGATATTTCGGGATGTTGGGGGAACTCAATCATACAGCTCACAATGTGTTTTTGACGACCTTAATCGAGCAGGGGATACTCGGTCTATTTGCATATCTATTGTTTCTAATTAATAATTTTTGGTTTTGTGCGAAAAAATTAGCTAGCAAAAGCTTATCATCCTTGGCTAAACGAAAAATGACTCTCTACCTGATTGCAATGTTATCCATTCTATTACAGCTTCAATTTGAGGATTCTAACCTCACAGCACAAAACATCATTTATCAATGGATTTTCTTGGCACTAATGTATTTAAGTCCCTACTGCGATACTCCCGATGATGCTGAAGACGATCGCGCTAATGTATTATTAGCAAGCACTGGCCTGAGAAATAGAACCAGATCGTCATATTGAAGAGCGTGGTTACCTGCGAGCTAGCGATCGTCTTTATTTATTTACTTACTAATTAATTACTATACAAATCTCATGTCTTACAAAGTTCTAGTTCTCACTAAGTATGGTTCGCTTGGCGGCAGTAGTCGTTATCGTTTTTATCAATATCTGCCTTATCTAAAGTCTCAAGACTTCGATCTGACAGTGGCTCCGATGTTGGACAATGACTATGTTGCCGATATCAATAGTGGGAAAAGAAATGTCGGTAAAGTTTTATCAAAGTATTTTCAACGTTTGACTAGATTACTGACCGATCGAGATTATGACTTGCTGTGGATCGAAAAAGAGATTTTACCTTACTTTCCCGCATGGCTAGAAAAACTCCTTACCGGAAATATCCCCTATGTGGTCGATTATGATGACGCTCAATTTCATCGATACGATCTATTTCCACCCAAAATCTATAGAATGTTCTTCTCTAAGAAAATTGACAAGGTGATGGCTAATGCCAAGCTGGTGGTTGCGGGAAATGAATACATCGCCCAAAGAGCCAGACAAGCAGGCGCGAAATGTATAGAAATCATTCCGACAGTCATCGATTTAAATCGCTATTCATTGAAAAGTCCAGCTACGCAGGGACAACTCTTCAATGTGGGTTGGATTGGTTCGCCGCCAAATAGTAATTGTCTCCAACCACTGCAACCTGTCTTTGAAAATTTATCCGCAAAACATAGGTGTAAAGTCACTGTCGTTGGTGCGGGTAATATCGACCTCGGCAAGATCGATTTAACCATCAAGGATTGGTATGAAGACTCCGAAGTCGAAGATATCAAAAATTTCGATGCAGGGATCATGCCGCTCCGCGATACCCCTTGGGATCGCGGCAAATGTGGGATCAAACTAATTCAATATATGGCTTGTGGTTTACCTGTTGTCGGTACCCCTATCGGTGTCAATCAAGACATTATTCAACATGGGGTCAATGGTTTTCAGGCTACTAGTTTGGATGAGTGGAATGATTACTTATCCAAACTAGCCAACGACCCAGAGTTATGTCGCGAAATGGGAGTCAAAGGTAGGGCAATGGTCGAATCGAGCTATTGTTTGCAAGTTACCGCCCCCAAAATGGCACAGCTACTTAGGTCTTCTATCGGTGGTGGTTAACAAATATTACTAACGGCATAACACTGTTGTAAAGCTTTCTCGACTTCTGGATAGATATCAAATCCCAGGGGTTTGCGGGATAACTGCTTGGTTTTACCGCGTCGAATTGCTGCCTCTGCACCATTGGGGATCTTGTTTAACCACCAGTCTGTACCCTCACTGTAAAACCAAGCATACCGATCTGTCGTCCGCAGAGCATGGTAAACATTGTTTTCGAGGAATCGGAGGCGGTCGTCTGGTGACAGAAAATAGGGCATCGCCTTACCGTAGCGGAAATCTTTGCTACCAGTAGGAAAGTGATGGAGCGTCAGATCTAAATAGACAGCTTGAGCGAGTTTTACCTGTTTGGCATACTTACGATCGTTTTTGGGATCGACGAGTAATCGGGCCTTGTTGAAGACTAAATCGCGACTCTCATCAAAAAAATTGACCCGATAGAAGTAGTACGCCCATTCATTCCCATCAATGATGACAGAATTGGACTTGGCAACATCGAGCATCCCGTTAATAAAAGCTGGCCAGAGTCCGTATTTGTGAGCGGCGAGCTGTTCTTGCACCTGGGCGGGAGTCAGTGGTTTGGCCCACAAATCCTTCAGCCAACTCAGTAGTGCTAGTGTAAGTACTTGCGTCCCTGGCTGGGCTGTTTGCAACGTTGTCATAAACTGGGCACCACGCTTGCGTACCTGCCGTTGATATGCAGCAAATGTTTTGTCGCGGTGTTGCGTCGGTCGATCTTGATATTGCCACGGACTTTTCTTGGTATAAGGTTCCGAATCAAAAGCGATACCGCGCAAGCGACCAGCTTTGGCAGTCTTGGCAAAGTTCTGAATATTTTGCTCCGCAGCACCCCAGTCAATATCATTAAACCAGTCCCAATCATCGTCCATCCCCGACCACATAACGACGAAGTTATCGGTCAGACGAGAGGGTCTAATCGCCGCCAAATCGCGGCGATCTTGTTTAAATGCAGCATCTGGATAAGCAGTTTTTTTAAAAACTTCTTTGCCTGCATTCAATTTGAGAATTACACCATCAAAAGGACGCTGTTCCATTTCTTTGAGATGCTGGCGGACAAAATTAGGCGTGGGCGCACCCCAGCCATATTCAATTAATTTCTTTGGCGTTAGTTGAGTACTAATGGCTATTGTTGGTAGGTAGATAACGATCGACAGTGTTAATAACATCCACACCCAAAATAACTTGCGATCGATCTTCATCTGCATAAATGAAATACCAATTAGATACACGATTAACTATAACTCGATCTCGATCGATCTTTCAATTCATTAATTAAAAGATCGTATCCAGTAATTGAACCCTTGACGGCTAGCATAATTGCGGAATTATCGATCGCCAAATCTTTTTAAATGCACATATTATTCATCCATCTATCTTAACTTCATTGACATCGTTACTGGCCGTGGTTAAAATAATGCTTGCGGACTCTTATTAATTAAATATTATGGTTGAAAATAAAAGCTTAAAAATGATAATCGTATCAGATTATTTATTTTATAAAGATAGAGACGGTAATTATTGGTCTGAAGTGCCGTGGGACAAAGAATTTACCGACTTATTTTCGCCTAATGCATTTGTATATCTAGTTGGTAAGGTCAAAAATGTAGATACTCCCAACCGCATTCATCATTTAGTAGATAGCAATTATTATGAAGTCCTGCCGCTCTCGAACTGGACTGGATTGAGACAATGGCTAAAACTAATTCCAGAAGTGACTCGTGCCGTCAAGAAGCACTATCATCAGGTCGATGTTGTCATTCTCAAATTATTTTACTTAAACTCTGTTTTAGTATGGTTTTGTAGTCGATTTTGGAAATCTGGCAAGCAGCCAGTTTTGGCAAGTTTGTTAGTCGGCGACTCAGAAGAAGCATTTTTACTCAGAGATGATGTGGTGAGTTCGAGCTGGCTCAGGAGTGGCTCGGCAAAATTAGTCAAACAGGTCATCTCCTTAATGCAGTACGATGTCGATGTTGCTGGATTTGTGGCTGAGTTTTTGCATCGTAAATTCGCACCCAAACGCAAGAATGTCGTCATCAGTAATGAATCTTGGCTCAAAGAATGGATGTTTATGAATCGATCGAGATCGCCGCAAGATCGTCCGACTAAAATCTTATTTGTCGGCAGATTGATCGATCGCAAACGCATCTACAGCCTCACCGAAACGGTCATCGATCTGATAAAATCGGGTCGCAATATCCATCTGACGATCGTTGGTGATGGCGTATTAATGCCAGCAATTAAGGAATTAATTGCCACCCATCAGCTCCAATCGCACTTTACATTAACAGGCTGGTTGCGTCCGCTATCGCCAGAATTGATCGATTGCTACCGCGAGCATGATATTTTTTGTCTTCCTTCCTATGCCGAAGGATTGCCCCTAGTTATTTTAGAGGCAATGGCTAACGGTGTTGCCACGATCGCCACAGATGTCTCTGGTATTCCCGAAATCATTCGTCACGAGGAAACCGGACTATTAATTCCACGGGATGACAAAATTGCCTTAAATCAAGCCATCTGTCGGTATCTGGACGAACCCGAACTGTGGCGCAAATGTATCGATAACGGTTATGAAGTTGCCAAACAGAACAGTTTTGTAGCCGCACGCTCTAAATTTGCCAAGGCAGTGATGAAAGCGATCGAACACCAGCACTAATACTCGCACGGAACCACAACGGTGCTGGCTGGCGATGAAGCTAACATTGAATGTGTGAATTTTATAGATCTGTAGGGGCGGGTTTATGCTAGAAATCCCCGCAGTACCAACAGATCCAAACAAAACCCGCCCTCCCCCACCAATAATCTATCGCGTGATTTCTCCTTAAAATATAGCAACAGCCTTGGCTGTTAGGACAATTCGACCATTACTGCAACACCCCCAACTTCTTTTAAGAAGTTGGGGGTGTGTCCTAACAAGCTTGGCGACTGCTATATCTTAAAGTACAACCTAGTTTAAGATCTTTTGAGATCTTGGTGGTGGAGGGTGGGTTTTGTTTGAGATCGATTGGTAATATCGACATTAGATTGCATAAACCCACCCCTACAGATCTAAAAAAAGACAGGATGACGTATCTCTTCCACCAAGCGTAGAGATCCTAAATGGGATCTACAAGGGGAGTAAGAGCAAATAACCCGTGCGTACTAACCGGATTTAGTACAATACCCCCCATGCCAGCAACGCCACAAAATGAACTTAAGAGAGCATTTTGTCAGCGAGATTAGCAATAATCGCACTCCATCTTAAATTGGTTTGATAGTGCTCGAAGCAATTTTTCCCGAGCGTGTCTCTGAGTTCGTGGTTCTCGATGACAGCTTCGAGCCGCTCGATGGCTTGGGATAAGTTTCCGCGCTCGAATACATAACCAGTTTCTCCCTCAATTACGGCTTCGCGGAGTCCACCGACATCCGAAACAATTACCGGACAGCCATTATAATATGCGATCGGGATCACTCCACTTTGTGACGCATCAATGTATGGTAATAGAACGGCAAAAGATTGAATCATTAGCTCGTCCACCTCATCATTACTCAAAAATCTATTGACGATCGTCAGATTGCGAAGATTATCGATCCGATCTTGATATTCACTGAGATCTCCTCTACCTGCGAGGACAAACCGAACGTCAGAATGACGCTCTTGAAAATAGCGTGCGGCATCTAAGAATAAATCGATGCCTTTATACTTATCTAATCTGCCCGATAATGTTATATACTTGAGGCCGCTACTAGAACTTTGATGGTATTTACTATCATTTACCCGATTGACTCCATGCAATGAAACTAATACTCGTTCGGGTTTAATTTTGAATCTAGTCATTAGCATTTGCTTGAGAGTATGACCGTAGACGACGAGCAGATCCGATCGAGCTATTTGCCAAGATTGAAACAGATCGATTAATGCATAGTTTTTGGTGGCAGCATGTGGCTTGACATCATGAATATGCGAAAAAAGCTTGACCTGAGGATTGGAAAATCTAGCAAAAAGTCTAAATAAAACTAAAGCAACTGGATTGAGTGGATGCGCAGAGATAAAATAACAAGCTTCCGGTTTAACTCTGGTATAAATTGATAGGATTTTAAAAATTAGAATTGGATTAAAAACATCCATCGCCATAGATAGATGATTTTTAGAGTTTGATAGCCTAAATAAATCGAAGCTGGTGTCTGTCGTGCTACTGTTAATTATCTCTGGCTGATAGTCGCGATCGGTAATGGCTGTGACTTTTGCTAGGCCAGCAAAATTGCCAATATAAGAATCTGCAATCAATTTCATGCCTTCTTTTGTATTAAAAGAAACCAGTATTAACTTATTATTATTAGCAGTTCTTTGTTCGAGATTAGCAACCATAAAATTAGATCTACTCCAGAGATATTAAGCGATAAAAAGTAACCGAACGATCGCGCCTACAAAACTAAACAGTGTTAGCATCTAGTCGTCAGACAAATACCAATCCAGCATAATTAACTTATATTCTATTGTCAATAAGCATTTCGAGCTAAGATCGACAGATAGTTAAGTAGGATTAGACGATCTTTTTGTTGGCTAGATTTGGTATTTATGGCCAGATCGGAACATAAATATTGCGAGCGATCCCGATCGATAATTGTCGATCGGGATCTTGTCAATGACAATCGCTAATTACTAGTATTTAATATAGCCAAAAGATACCTTGATTGGCAACTAACACTCCATGCGATCCCTGCCGATCGATCTAAAGCGATTGGTGGTGCGATGTGCAAGCGAATCGATGCTTAAAATTTGACCGCAAAATTAAGCTGGAGCTAGCAAAGGTGAATTGGATGCTAAGATTTAGACAACTACTCATGTGCTGGGTAATTGTGTCGAGCTTTCAGCTCGCAATTGGGCAAGTCGAAGAGGCGTTTAAGCCATTTATATGCAATTGATTTGAGAGAATTAGCTGAGTCTATATATAATTTCATCAGCTAATATTAGGGTACTGCATGGCAAATATGAAATATCTGAAAACCGATATTTAGTTGACATTGCTTTTACTATATATATTGTTTTTAGGATACATCAATCGCCATCCGGCAAATCTGGATAGATACTTTCTTCACTAATTCATCATAAAATAGTGCTATCTAATTTTCTGTGGATGTTGAGTATCGATAGGACGCCAGTTACATCACATTACACTCAGAAGGATTATTAATGTTTTCGTATTTATCACTACCAGAAATTAAGCTATCACTCGAATTCTCCGAGCGCAAGCTGCTACTTGCGCTGGTAGATGTTTTGCTCATTTTCAGTGGTATTATTGGGTCTCTATGGTACTGGAGCTATCGCGCCGATCGAGCTTTTGGGTTGGAGCCAATTGGTTCGCACTTACTGTGGATCGTCGGGATGGGTGTCGGATGGTTGGTGTGGATGTTTGTTAACGATCTATACGATCTGCGGATCGCGGTCAAACTCAAACGCACGATCGAGCGCATTGGCTGGGGTTGTGCGATCGTGGGTATCATCTACCTGATTTACTATTTTGTGACTGCACCGTTGCAGGAAGAATCCTTATCGCTACGACTGGCACCAGCAATCGCGATCGCGAGCACCAGCGTTTTATTGTCGATCTGGAGAACGATTTATGCCTTGTTCCTGGGTGTCGGACATGCCAGCCAGCGCGTATTGATTTTCGGAGCTGGAGTAACGGGTACGATTATCGCCGATGTTTTTCGGCAACATCCTCACTATAAAGCGATCGGATTTATCGACGACAATACTCAACTACACGGCAAAGTCTGTCAAAATATCCCAATTTTAGGCGATCGTCGCAGTCTAGAATTCGATATCGATAGCGATCGGGTTGATGAGATCGTGCTAGCAATCAGCCGCCCGATCGATGAAGATTTGCTACAACTATTGACTGCTTTTCACGAACGTGGTGTTGCGATTACGCCGATGCCCGTGCTTTATGAAAAACTGACGGGAAAAGTTGCTGTCGAGCACATTGGCAGTCAATGGTACTCTGCACTCCCACTCAAAAAGAATCCTTTCGATACCTTTAATCGGATCGGCAAACGGATCTTGGATCTCATTTGTGGCGCGATTATCGGTACAGTGTTGGCGATCGTCTTTCCGTTTGTGGCTACTGCCATCCGCTTAGATAGTCCCGGCCCGATCTTTTACAAACAAGAACGCGTCGGACAGTATGGAAACAAGTTTACCGTCTACAAGTTTCGATCGATGGTGCAAGATGCCGAGCGCAATGGCAAAGCGCAGTGGGCAGTTAAAGGCGACGCGCGAATTACCAAAGTCGGTAACTTTATCCGCAAAACCCGCTTAGACGAACTACCTCAAGTGCTCAACGTCCTACGCGGCGAAATGAGTATGGTCGGCCCGCGTCCGGAACGCTATCAATTTATTAAAGAATTGCAACAGCAACTGCCGTTTTATCGCACCAGACTGGCGGTAAAACCCGGACTAACTGGATGGGCGCAGATAAATTATGGTTATGGCAGCACGATCGAAGATGCTTTGATCAAGCTCCAATACGACCTTTACTATATCAAGCATCGATCGCCATGGTTGGATCTCAAAATCTTGTTACGGACGTTCTCGGTAGTCTTGAAAATGCAAGGACAATAACTCGTAGCAATTGACAAAAATTTAAAAGGAGGGGAGATCGATCTCCCCTCCTTGGCGATCTAAGGTACCGACAAGTCTGCTGGGCGTCATTTTAGGTTCGTGTTCGTTTGCCCCCAACCCACCTGCCAAAAGTACTCCCTTCCCACCAAAAGACTATAGATCTCACTAAGAGTTAGTTACTTCACCCAGAGATCGAGTTTTGAACCGCAGCGATTCGCGTAACTCCTTTGGAGTGGCTTCGCCAACGTCGGGGAACCCGACGGTTTACGAGCGATCGAGACAGAGGCGCAAAGAGCGCAGAGAATAAAGCACAGAACCTAATCTATAAATCTTAGAGTGGGAAGAGAGTAATTATCAATTATCAATTATTGTCAGGATTGTCTTGCCAGGTAATTTTTCTAGAATTACGATAGATGTGGAAGCACCTTATTTCTGAGCGTATATGCCCCCCGCCCATCGCCAGAATTTTGTTAAATTAGCCTCAATCTTCGCTGGCGTAGCCGCCGATCTGGATAATCGACAGCCAGCAATCGTTGCTCCAGAGCTGCCATTAATAGAAGTAATTGCGTTGATGAGTCAGGCACAGGGACAAACGTGTCCCTGGCCGCAGATCGAGCCGATCGCTAGCAGTACGGAGCGATCGCCAGCAACAGCCCCAATACAACAAATCCAATGGACTCTGGCTGCCCGCCATCGGGCGGTATTAGTCCTAAATCTAGCTGGATCGATCGGGATAATTACCGATCGCGATCTGGTCGCACTGATTGCCAGCCAAACAGAGATCCACAACCTAACCGCAGGGGATATCGCGATCGAGATATCGCCTACATTGCATTTATCGGCGCAGCAGACGGCGATAAGTGCTTTGGCAATCTTGCAACAGCACCAGATCCGACATTTACCAATTCTCGACGATGGCGGCGGCATTATTGGCATCGCTACGCCAGAACGCATCTGTCAAATTTTACAGCCAGTCAATGCGAGCGAATTTCGAGCGATCTCTGAATGTATGACTGCCGACGTGGTGTCTGCCACGCCCACGACGACGATCGGGCAAATCGCGCGGCTGATGAGCGATCGAAACGTCAGCTCGATCGTTATTGTCGAGGATCGGCAACCCGTGGGCATCGTGACGGCAGGAGATATCGTCACATTTGGGGCACTGGCTTTCAATTTAGAACGATTGTTAGCGCGATCGGTCATGAGTACACCTTTACATTGCTTGCAGGCAACAGATTCGCTGCGATCGGCACACCAGCTCATGCAAGCCCAAAATATTCGGCGATTGGCGATCGTTAACTCGGAGGGTAACTTAGTCGGCATTCTCACGGCGTCAGACTTGCTCCGCGCGATCGATCCGTGGGCGATTTTAGCCGAGATGGAGAGCGGGCAACGAGTTCGCCTAGACGATGCCGCACGAGAGCGCGATCGATTAGAGCGGACGAATCGCGAATTGAGAACGGAACTAGCCAAACACGAACGGTTGGAAGTGGAATTGCGGCAAACTTGCCAACTGTGGGAACGGCAAGCGCGAGAATTAGCAGCACAGAGCGATCGAGAGATCGCCACACCGACGTTACCACAGACGCTCGGCTCCTTACAATTTCTGAAATATGCCCTGGATCGATCGGCAATCGTCGCCATTACCGATCGTCATGGGACGATTGTCGAGGTTAACGAGAGATTTTGCGAAATTTCTCAGTATTCAGCCGCCGAATTAGTGGGCAAAACTCATCGGGTCATCAATTCGGGATACCATCCCCCCGAATTTTTTCGCGAGTTGTGGGCGGTAATTAGTAGCGGACGCGTCTGGAGCGGCGAGATTAAAAATCGGGCTAAGGATGGCAGTTATTATTGGGTGGCGACAACGATCGTGCCGCATTTAGATGCTCAGGGTCGGCCTTTTGAGTATCTAGCGATTCGGTTCGATATTACCAATTGCAAACGAGCCGAAGCCGATCTCCAGCACAGCGAGCGCAGATTTCGGGCAATTTTTGATGGTACTTTTGAGTTTATGGGCTTGCTCGACCCCCAAGGCAACGTCCTCGAAGCCAATCGCACGGCTTTAGCGGCGATCGGCGCAAACCTCGCAGACGTCATCGATCGGCCATTTTGGACGACGCCGTGGTGGAGTCACGATCCCGACTTGCAAGGCCAACTCCAACAAGCGATCGCCGAAGCTGCGACAGGTCGCCTCGTCAGGTTTGAAGCCAAGCATGTGCTAGCGGACGGTAGTTCGATGACTGTCGATTTTTCGCTCAGTCCGATCGTCGATGATACGGGGCGGGTAGTGATGTTGATTCCCGAAGGTCGCGACATTACCGAACAACAAGCTGCGTTGCGCGAACGCCTCCAGGCGGAAACTGCCCGCCAAGAGAGCGAAGCCCGCTTTGGCGCATTATTGAGTATGGCTCCGGTCGGTATTTTTCAAGCCGACATAGCAGGTAACTGTCTGTTTGTCAACCAACAATGTAGTGAATTGATGGGCAGATCGGTGGCTGAAGCTCTAGGGCAAGGTTGGGTAAAGGCGATTCATCCTGCCGATCGCGCGTGGGTAGTCAGCCAGTGGCAGGGCGCGATGTCTACCGACGAACGTCCGCAACACTATGAATTTGCACTAGAGTATCGGTTTTTGACCCCCACCGGACGGGTCAACTGGGTGGCCACCAAAGTAGTGGCGATCCGCGACGAGCGGGGTGAGATTACTAGCTATCTGGGGACGATTATGGATCTGACCGATCGCAAGATCGGTGCCCAAAAAATCCGCGAGCAAGCTGCTTTATTAAATATTGCTACCGATGCAATTGTCGTGCGCGATCTCCACAGCCAGATTGAATTTTGGAGCCACGGCGCAGAGCAAATCTATGGCTGGTCGGCAACAGAGGCGATCGGACAGACTACCGCCCACCTTTTTTATCCAGATGCTCTACCAGAAGCCAGCGTCCAAACGGCTTTTGCCACGGTGTTCGAGCGAGGTGCTTGGCAAGGCGAGCTACATAAAAATACCAAATCCGGCAAAAAAGTCATCGTCGAAAGTCGCTGGACGCTAGTCCGAGATGAGGCGGGACAGCCGCGTGCGATCTTGAGTGTGGATACCGATATCACCGAGAAAAAACTGCTAGAACAGCAGTTTCTGCGCGCCCAACGGTTGGAAAGCTTGGGTAGTCTCGCCAGCGGCATCGCCCACGATTTGAATAACGTCCTGACACCGATTGTCGGTGCTGCCCAGCTTTTACCCCTAACTCTGCCCAGTTTAGACGAGCGCAACCGCCGCTTGTTGAATATGCTCGTCGAAAGTGCCAAACGGGGGAGTGGATTGGTCAAGCAAATTCTGACCTTTGCACGGGGGATGGACGGCCAACACACCACGCTCCAAGTCCGGCATATTCTGGCCGAAATCGTCAGTGTCGCGCGGCAAACTTTCCCCAAATCGATCGAGATTAGCTTGAATCTACCTCATGAAGATCTGTGGCTGGTGAATGTCGATGCCACTCAGATCCATCAAGTATTGATGAACCTATTTGTCAATGCGCGGGATGCGATGTCCAATGGCGGCACGATCGCGGCTAAGGCCGAAAATATCGTCATTTCCCAAAGCGAATCTGCCAAAGATGGTGAGTATACCAAAGTGCCGTTTCAGCCACCTGTGGGTTCTTATATCCTGATTAGCGTCACCGATACGGGTAACGGGATGACGGCAGAAGTACTCGATCGAATTTTCGAGCCATTTTTTACCACCAAAGAGACGGGTACGGGGCTGGGTTTATCCACCGTCCTCGGCATTGTCAAAGCTCATGGGGGGACGATCGATGTCGAAAGTCAAGTCGGGCGCGGGACGTGCTTTAAGATCTATCTACCCGCGATCGATAGTCGCGAGGCCGAACCCCAACACACGGGACAGGCGATCTATGATGGCAAGGGACGGCTGGTATTAGTCGTCGATGATGAGGTGGCAATTCGAGAAATTACCAAAGAGTCTCTAGAAGCCTATAATTATCGGGTGTTATTGGCTAGCGATGGGGTAGAGGCGATCGCGATTTTTGCAGCCAACTACCATAGTATTGCGGTAGTGTTGGTGGATATGATGATGCCGCATTTGGACACGCCATCGACAATTTTGGCTTTGCAACAGATCGATCCAGCAGTGAAGATTGCGGTCATGAGCGGCCTCGAACCCGATCGATCGGCGATCGATCGTTGTGGCGTCCGCGCAATTCTCACTAAACCGTTTACAACAATTGAGATGCTGCAAATGTTGGATAGTATTTAACGGGGTTGCTGGGTTGCGGGATGAAGAGAGCGGGGAG
>NZ_PVWO01000430.1 GCF_003003845.1 Chamaesiphon polymorphus CCALA 037
GAGATGTGTATAAGAGACAGGGCAAAACAGTCTGTTAAATGCTGTCGCAGACTATCGGCATCTAGATTCCGCCCGATGAACACAAGCTGATTTTTAGGTGCAGATTGCCACGGCTCTCCATTGAGATTGAACCGCGCACCACTAAGTTGAAAAATGTGGCGATCTTTACTATTTGTAAACCACAATATTCCTTTGGCACGAAAGACTTCTAAAGGTAAATGTAATTGTAAGAACGCTTCAAATTTCTTGACGTCAAAAGGGCGATCTCCTTCAAAAGCGATCGACACAAATCCATCATTATCTAAATGACTTGAATGGTGATGATGATGCTCGTGGGCATGATGTTCGTGACTATGTGCATCATGTTTTTCATGTGCGTGGACATGATGTTCGTGACTATGTGCATCATGTTCTTCATGTTCGCGATCGTGCTGGTGAGATTCATGAGCATCATGAGTTTTATGTTCGTGAGTGCGATGCTGATGATTATCTCGATCGGTCTGTTCTATTTCTTCTTTAACTAAATCTGCATAATTATTGGGGTTATTATACTCCACATCCAAAACTAGATTGAGAGGTACTTTGCCATGTTCGCTATGCAAAATTCTGGCACCCTCTTTAACAGATTTGATGTAGGCTTCTACATTGAGAATTTGTGAAGCACTTGCCAGATCGGTTTTATTTAAGATCGTGATATCAGCATAGGTGATTTGTTTGAATGCTGCTTCACTATCGAAGTGCTCGGGTGTGAATGTTTCTGAATCAACCATCGTGACGATCGAATCTAATCGCGTCATGTCTCGTAGTTCTGTCCCCAGAAATGTCAAGATAATCGGCAACGGATCGGCAACTCCAGTAGTTTCAATCACCATGTAGTCAACTTTATCTTCCCGTTCTAATATTCTGTAAACTGCCGCTACTAAATCCTCATTAATGGTGCAACAGATACATCCATTACTCAGCTCTACCATGCCTTCATCGATCGATACCAACAGTTGACTGTCGATATTAATATCCCCAAATTCATTGACTAATACGGCAATCTTTAAACCTTGTCTATCGCTTAAAATATGATTTAACAAAGTAGTTTTACCACTGCCCAAAAAACCAGTAATAATCGTGACGGGCATTCCCCGTTTGGGGATTTCGAGTGTAGCTGTGGCTGGATGCGTTATTGTTTGAGTCATGCAAATTTCTTAGATTAAATAGCAAGGCATTCAGTTATTTGTGTTCTAATTGCCTCCGCGTTCAAATTGCGTCCGATAAATACCAGTTGATTCGCATTAAGTGGTGGCGATCGACTGGCAGATTTTTCGACCGAAATACTCTTCATTTCATACCGTTTCCCACTCATTTGTAAGACATGATGCAACTGGCTACCCTGAAATTTGAGAATACCTTTAGCCCGACACACATCTGGAGACAATCGATCGAGAAAGTCCTGAAACTTGGGTAGAATTAGCGGTAAGTCGCTCTCAAATGAAACTGCAACAAATCCATCATTTTCTAGATGATGAGAGTGCTCGTGACCTGATTTGGGCGATTCCAGACCAACATTAGTCCGATCGATTCCTACATCTAAAATTAATGGTAATGGTACTCGCCCATGTTCGGTAGCAATAATCCGGGCATTTGGGGCGATCGATCGAATATAATGCTCCAAATCAGCCACAATTTCTGGAGCGACTAAATCTGTCTTATTTAACAGAATGATATCGCCAAAAATGAGTTGATTTAATGCCGCTTCACTGCTGTAATGTGCCGATGTAAACGATTCTGCATCTACTAATGTTAGTACCGAATCAACCCTAGTTACCTGTTGCAGAGCGGTGGTTGTCAAGCTCCGCACGATCGGTAATGGATCGGCAATTCCGGTCGTTTCAATTACCAGATAATCGATCGATTCAACTCGCTTGGCAATCGCCCACACTGCATCGACTAAACTTTGATTAATGGTACAGCAGATACACCCATTAGCTAACTGCACCATGTTTTCATCCACAGCTACCAATAACTGTGAATCGATATCGATATCCCCAAATTCATTCACAATTACCGCAACTTTCCAGCCTTGCCGATTGTTGAGAATATGGTTGAGTAATGTTGTTTTGCCACTTCCCAGAAAACCCGTCACGATCGTCACAGGTATTTGATGTTGAAGAAACTGCACTGACTCCGTGAAAATCTCGGTCGCTAGATCGGGCATGATTTTTCCCTTAACTTTGCGAATATGTCTCCGTCAAATGATAAACTAATGCTCTTTTTTGCATCATCTGAAAAATATTATAAAATCCATTCACCCGAGAGGGAGTCAAGCTGATATCTAGTCCCGTTTGCTGAATAAAATCGGGAGTTAATTGGATAATTTCTGGAGGAGTCAGCCCTGTCAATCCTTCTACCAATAGCCCCACTAATCCCTTGGTAATTTGGGCATCAGAATCGCCCTCAAAGCCGATCTTCCCACTATCCATCGTCGCAATTACATAAACTTGCGATGCACAGCCGCTAACTTTATTCTCCAAGATTTTCTGGTCTTCGGGGAACGGTGGCAGACGTTTGGCAAAGTGTAGCAGGTACTCATACCGCCGTTTTGGTTCCGATATCTGTTGGAAACGTTGGATGATTCGATCGAGTGCGGGCGGTAGTGGCTGAGAGATTGGCGACATATCTAAGCTGAGGCGAACCATTCTTGCATTAACGATAATCATTATCATGATATCGGATTTTGGGGTAATTTAACATATAGAATGATAATCGTTCTCATGCTCTGCCGAACGATTTATCCATGCTCGATCCATTAGCGACACTCCCCGAATTCATCGATCTGGCAATTGTTGGGGCTGGCCCTCACGCGCTGACGCTGGTGACGCATCTATTACAGAAAAAGAAATCCATGCGCGGACGTTTCCTCGTCTTCGATCCCAGTGGTACCTGGATGAGTCGATGGCACCATCAGTTTGCCGCCTTCGAGATTCCGCATTTGCGATCGCCAGCCGTCCATCAACCCGATCCCGATCCTCATGCCCTGCGTACCTTTGCCGCTCCCCGTCCGAGTGAATTATTCGCCCCCTACGACTTACCAGGAACCCAACTATTTCGAGATTTCTGCCATGAAACAATCCGGCGGTGGCAATTAGAAGATCGTGTCTATCCAGCTCAAGTCGTTCGAGTCGAACCAATCTGCGTTGGCGTAGCCTCTCCAGCGGAGAATCGCGGTCGCGCTCGCTTCTGTTTGCACTTATCTAATGGGCACACAATTATCGCCCGTAGAGTGGTAATTGCTAATGGTGGAGCCGTGCCGAATCTCCCTGACTGGGTGGGGCAAATTTCGACAAGTTATTCCCCAGATCGACTCTTACATTCTCAGCAAGTAGACCTGCGAGGATTGCATTTACAGGGCGAACGAGTCTTAATCGTCGGGGGAGGTCTAACCAGCGGACATCTGGCATTAGGGGCGATCGATCGCGGCGCAAAAGTGCTATTAATGTCTCGCCGCAATGTCTACGACAAACTATTCGATGCCGATCCTGGTTGGATCGGGCCAAAATATCTCAAAGATTTCTGGGCCGAACCAGATTTACATACTCGTTGGCAAACGATCCAACAAGCCCGCAATGGCGGCTCGATGACTCCAGCAGTGCTGTCTCAACTACGGCGATTAGCGCGGGATGGCAAAATGGTATTTTACGAGCAATGTGGCGTGTCTGACGCTAAATGGAGCGATCGGGGCTGGCAGGTACATTGCGACAATTCCACCCTCCATGAGTGCATTCATCATCAGAATATCGACCGGATTTGGGTTGCCACTGGCAGCCAGTTAGATGCCCAACATCATCCTCTATTGCAAGATGTTTTGAATGTTTACCCGATCGAATGTGTCAATGGTTTGCCTGTTATTGACGAACATCTGCGTTGGCAAGGGTGCGAGTTATTTATCATGGGTGGTTTGGCAGCATTACGCGTCGGCCCCGCAGCCCGAAATCTTTCAGGCGCAAGGGCTGCTAGCGATCGGATCGTTCCTGCTTTGACTAAATCTACTATTGCCAGAGCGGGATAAGGATTTTCGTTGGCGATAGCCTCTCCTTGATGACTGCTAGCTTCGTTTCTATACCGCCCTCAAATGAATTTGGGGCTAATAGCAAAAGTTCTCTGAAGAGAACTGCCAAATAACTTAGTTCGTTAAAACGAACTTTTGCTATTAGCCTGTTCGCGTAGCGTCTCCGTTAGGAGAAACTTATAGTTCAGGGCGGTGCTTGTACGAAGCAAATCAGTTTTCCTTATTTACTTGCTTAAACGGGGGGTTAATTACCTGTAACCGATCGGACGACACCGATCGACTTACATTCATGCTATTGTTTAGATCGATTGGCGATAATCATTCTCATAATTAATGTTTCATGCTAGAGATTCAGCAATTAGCTGTCAATTACCGTGGCGTGCGTGCTTTAGAGCAAATTGACTTTCGGATCGAGCCAGGTGAACTCGTGGGGCTAATTGGGCCGAATGGAGCGGGTAAGAGTACACTCCTCAAGGCGATGTTAGGACTAATTCCGACCGCTAGGGGCACGATAAAATATTGTACTTGTCCGTTGTGCCAGCATTTGGAACGGGTGGCATATGTGCCCCAAAGATCTCAGGTGGACTGGGATTATCCGATTAGCGTCTGGAATGTGGTGATGATGGCGCGTACCCGTCAGCTAGGGTGGTTGCGTCGTCCGGGTGCTGCGGCTCATGCGATCGTCAATGAGGCACTCGATCGAGTCGGGATGTTAGATCTCAAGCATCGGCGGATTGGGGAGCTGTCTGGTGGGCAACAACAGCGCGTATTTTTAGCCAGAGCATTAGCACAACAAGCAGATTTATTCTTATTTGACGAGCCATTTACTGGCATCGATAAAAAAACTGAAGCCGTGATGCTAGATGTTTTCGCCGAACTCCGAACAGCGGGTAAAATTTTGCTCGTTAGCACTCATGAATGGGGAAAATCATTGAGTCAGCTCGATCGAATTTTGTTGCTCAATCAAAGTCTAATTGCCGATGGTTCGCCCGCACAAGTAATGACTCCTGCCAATCTGCAACAAGCTTATGGTGTTTCATTTCATCAGCATGGCAGTCGAGATCCTGGGGCAGATTTATTCTGTTAATAAG
>NZ_PVWO01000431.1 GCF_003003845.1 Chamaesiphon polymorphus CCALA 037
CCGTTCGATGCGTCAAGACAAAGACAAGACGGGGCACCCTGCGCCTACACTCTAAGCGGTAGTTCCTGCCAATTCCATGCCAGGTAAGAAACTCGCCATGTATTTCTCCACTCCTTTGGGATCGGTTAATAGTTGTACCGAAACCTGAGCGGCTTGTTCGCCAGGATAAACATCTTCCTGCTGCTCTACCACGGCTTGCACGGCTGCTCTGGCAACTTCCGCTGGAGCAACTTTCGGATCTGGCCATGCCTTGGCTAGATCGGTATCGACAGTTCCTGGCATTACGCCGACTACCAGCGTATTCTGCGCTGCCAGCTCCGCTCGGACGCTCTGCGTCATCGAAATGGCAGCGGCTTTAGAAGCACTATAAGAGCCGCTAAACGGTAGATTGACTTTACCCAAGAGCGATAAGATATTGACAATTGTGCCGCCACCTTGTTGCTTGAGGATCGGTGCAAAGGCGCGACACATGGATGCCATGCCAAAGTAGTTAACATCCATTTCCGCTTTAGCCGCATCTAAATCTGGAGCCGAAATGATGCCATGATTGAGCGAGGTACCAGCGTTATTAATCAATAGCGAGACATCGGCACACTTAGCGGCTGCGGCTGCTACAGATTGGGGATTAGTAACATCGAGTTCGATCGGGACGATCCGTTGAGGATCGAGTGCGACTAAATCTTGCAATTTGCCAATGCTCCGAGCGCAGACATAAATCTTGGCGACATCTGACTGGAGCAATCGATCGACAAAGTGACCGCCAAGACCACCATTAGCACCTGTGACGAGTGCAACTGCGTTGTTAATTTCCATGATTATTGTCCTCTTGCCAGTTAGTTATTGTTGATGCTGGGAAACAAGCTGCTACCTAGCATGGGTTGGTAAAAAATATGTGTCTGAAGTCAACAATACGTTTGTGTAGTTCGTCTAGACTTACACTACCAAGATCCTGTAAATTAATCAAATCGATTGTATGAATTGTATATATCAATGAAATCGATTGAACTAGCTCAGATCGACTTAAATCTCTTAGTTGCCTTTGAATCGTTGTTTGAGGAACGCAGCGTGACGGCGGCAGCTCGCAAGCTCTATCTCGGACAACCAGCCATGAGTGCGGCCTTGGGACGATTGAGAACTTTATTTGGGGATGAATTGTTTATCCGCGTGGGACGAGAGATGCAACCTACCGCCAAAGCTGTCGCGATCGCGCCAGGAATTTCTGCCGCACTGCACCAAATTCGCCAAACCGTTCGAGCTAGCCAAAATTTTGTCTCAGCGTCCGACTCGCGCGATTTTACGATCGGGAGCGCAGATTATACGAGCTTCATTATGCTCCCCAAATTGATGGCATATTGCCATCGATCCGCACCCAATCTGAATTTTAGAACGCTCGAATTTGAAAAAGATCGCGTCGGCGATTTGCTCGAAACAGGTGAAATCGATCTGGCATTGGGTGTTTTCCCTTATCCCCCTCGGCAAACAATTTGTCTGCCATTATTTCACGAGCATTTTGTTGGCATCGCGCGCAAACATCATCCCGCGATCGTGTACAAGTCGATTTCTCTAGACGAGTTCGTCAGCCTCTCTCACGTTTTAGTGACGATTCGCCGCGACATTACCGGACAAATCGATCGAGCATTAGCAGTTCGCAATCTCCAGCGGCGCATTGTATTAACTGTGCCTCACGTATTAGTTTTACCCGCTATTATTGCCTCTACCGATGCGATCGCTTGCGTCCCATTGCGGATGGCAAGTTATTTTTCTAGATTGGATGAAATTGAGTTTTTTGAACTACCGATCGAGTTACCTGCATGGACAGTCTCGATGTTATGGAGCAAATTAAGCGACAAGGATGATGCGAATTGTTGGTTGCGTCAGACTATTCAAACATTATGCGCGAGTATCTAAAGCGATCTAATTTTAAAAATCAAAATAAATAAATCCTAAGCTCTCTGTTGGCGATAACAACCACACGACATATAAACATAGCGGAATTAATAATAACTTGAGCGGCCAATTCAGACTTACTTTTAATAATCGATCGAATGTATAAGTCACGAATATAGCAGTAAAAATTCCGACTAAAATTAACACAACTTGACTGTCCGCTAAATGTAGATTTTCGACATAAATTTTATTGACGAACTGAGCGTCGCGCGGATGACCCCATAAATGTTGGAATACAAGATTGGACTGTTGGGTATTGGGCAATCGAAACCAAATCCAAGTCACAAATACCAATAATTGAGTCAAAAACCAACCAGATAAATGTCCCAACCAACTGCTCCAAAATTTAGCAAGAGCATCGATTTTTTGCGAGAGGGTATGCGTCAGGCGATGGATGACTAGAGCGGTACCGTGGATGACGCCCCAGACGATATATCCCCAGTCAGCACCATGCCAAATCCCAGAAATTAACATTAGTGCAAACAGATTTAAGCAAGTGCGGAATAGTCCCAAGTGCGAACCACCTAAGGGAATATAAATATAGTCGCGCAACCAATTTCCCAGACTGATATGCCACCGCCGCCAAAAATCAGCGATACTCACGCTCATGTAGGGAAAGTTAAAGTTGGTGGGGAGATTAATTCCAAACAAAATAGCCGTACCCATGACGATATCTACATAGCCGCTAAAGTCTAGATAGAGCTGCAAGCCATAGGCAAATATCGCCAACCACAAATCGATACTACCCGCTCGATCGAGTGTATTGGGATCGAAAATTAATCTGACAATTACTGCTAAATTATCCGCAATTAAGGTCTTTTTAATCGCACCGCTCGCAATCAGCCATCCCGCTTCAGCCAACCGTTCGATCGAGGGAAATCGTAAATTATTTAATTGAGGTGCAAATTGATGGTAGTGAGTAATCGGCCCCGATACTAACTTCGGAAAAAATGATTTATAAGCAGCATATTTTAGTAAATTACCCGTCGCCGGACTACCTTTATAAACATCGATCAGATAAGCCGCAGATTCAAAACTCAGAAAAGAAATCCCCAAGGGTGGTAGAAAACTTGTTTTCATCCACATCGCTAGCGGCTGAAGCTTTAGGGGATTGAGTGGAGCTGCGATCGTTAATAAAAATGGAATATATTTGGCGGCAATTAGTAATAAAATATTGAATGATATGCCAACTATCAACAGTCGTTTTCGCTGCTTTTTACCTCTCGGCAACCACCGCTGAAAGTAGTCTTCGTCGAGCCAGCTTTGAATATCTTTGTATTCAATAATTTGACTGTCTAACAAAATCTTGCCGATCCAGTAATTTACCAAGATCATCATTAAAATGACTGGGAAATATTGAATCTGCAAAAACGAAATATAAAATAAGATGCTAGAAATTACGATTACCCACAATTTCTGATTTTGAGTCCTCGCTATCCCCCAATAACACAACAAAGTTACCGACAAGAAGATAGCATAGTTAGAGGAAATAAATTTCATGTGCGATAATACTTAAAAATTGCGAATAGTACCGATCGAGCAGTTGAAATTTTTACGCATTATTAATTTGATGTAACCTCTGAAATCAGCTTATAATGGAACTCTATACTCTCTGCGCCCTCCGCGCCTCTGCGGTTATTAAACAATAATTGACAGATAGTGAATAGGATTCAATCGTTATCTGTAATTATGTAGATGAAACGGAAGCTATTACCATTTAATTTCTTTATTTCGAGCCAAATATTTACTTACTTCGATCGCGCCAAATTTATTGAGATGACTGGGATCGGAGAAGCGATCGTATTTTGTGCTCAAGAAATCATCCATATCGATAAAAGTAAGTTTGCCATCGGCCATTAATTTTTGCATGTATTGTTGAAAAACAACTTCGTGCTGACGGCGAACTTTATCTAGATAGAGATCCGACAAAGGCATATTTACAAATACTAAAGGCACTTGGTAAGCTGCTAATAGCTCGATCGTTTGGTGTAAAGCTCGATCCTGATTGCCCTGTAGTTGAAAGTTGAGATAATCGCCATCGCTATCGCCAGTTACCTTGGTGTATTTCTGATAATAAGTATCCGGATCGAATTGCAAATCGATCGGTAAAAAGCCGTCGAAATCGATATCTCGATCGTTAACCATCGTTGCCAGATCGATATTATCGAGATCGTCTCGATCGGTAAGCTGCCCGATATCTGGGACTCTAACGCGCAGCCAATTTTTGAGCGTATCGCGCCGATTGTATGCCAAAGAAACAGATGCCAAGCGGCGATCGATGGCCGTATCGATCGCTTGATAAGTAGTTTGAAATGCCGATTGTGCTTGAAAAAGTGTGGAAGTATTGTTTTTAAAACCTAACATCCGTGCTAATTGGCGATAGCGATCGGATGTAGCAATAGTTTCATACGTGCGATCGGTACGTCCGCTATTAAATGCTCTAGCTCCATCCGCCCAGATCACCAGTTTTGGTAACTGTTGGGGGGTTAATAATTGCCGCAAGATCGTATCGACAACTTGTGCGGTGGCACCATTAATTCCAAAATTGTAGACCTTGAGATTGGGACGATTGGCAATAGAGTGATGACGCAATACTTGCGGATCGATGCCGCGCATTGCCCGCGAACTACCGACGATCAAAATATCCGGTACGCCATGTTGCAAGCAGCGTAATTGATATTGAGCGAGTTTTTGTTCTAGCAGCGGGTTATTAAAGGATAGCTGGGGGCTATTCACTACAGCATCTGCCGAAATCTGGCGGCTTTTCATGACAGATTCGATCGCGATATTGCTGGCGATCGTGCATCCCAAGCCAGCTATAAATAACAATAGCGATGGTTGCCACCGAAAGCGCGGTTGATAAGCGAGTTGACTGGTGGTATCGATGGTAAGTTGTGGTTTCCAGATCCCCGTTTTTACTAAATATTGACTGATTCGTTCTGCCAAACCGATCTTCGGCAATGATGGCTGGGGGACAAATTGACGTTCGGGCACTACTGGCGGCAATTCTAATGGCAACAGATTGAAATCTACCCCATAAGTCCATTGCGAAATCGAGTACCCCGAAATTCGTCCGTGAACGCGGATCCCTTTAATTCCTGGCAATGCCAATTGCTGCAATACTTTCACGACAGTGGTTGCTACTTGACTCTGAATCGGGCAAATGGGAGCTTCGCTCATGACGTGGAGCAAATGATGGCGATGCAGTAAAGATAAACTCACCC
>NZ_PVWO01000432.1 GCF_003003845.1 Chamaesiphon polymorphus CCALA 037
TTGCTACTTACTTTCTATTCGTAGCTTATGCTCTTGTGAGCTTTTTTACCCACCTCCCCACTTTTCAAACATCCTCTCAGTAGATCGATCGGTTCTAGAGTTGGCTGTGGCGGCTGCGCGATCGAGTAACTTCCAGTTTTGCGAATGCTTAGAAGTACTTCTCCAAACATCCACTTTCGGAACTGTTTTGCTAATGGTTTGCGGGACATCGATATCAAGCGGTATAGCCCCTGCTCTTTGACTGTCAACACCTGTCTCGCTTGCTCCACACCATTTTCAGACCTGACCTGCATAGTACACATGCCAGCTTCATCTTCATCAAAATCCCTCATTGAACTAGGTGCTTCCTTAATACCCAGAATCACACAAACATCAGCCGCAATCCACTCAGGATTCTCCCAAATTCCAACAAATCTTACTTCTTGACCTTCAAACAAATGTATAACAGACATGTTGACCTTCCTACAGGTTAGTCCCAGTGGAGCTTTCGGTGTTTCAGCACCAAACCCGCGATAAGGTTTTAATATACATCTATTATATCACAATCATTATTTTCAACCTGATTAGTTTGGCTGAGTTGTTATTAGTTTGAATGGCAACTAAATAGCCATTTGTATTATAAATGTAGAAAGTTTGAACTTTTCATACTACTACGCAACTCTTGCGAAATGAGTTTTTGCTACAAGACATACATAGCTCTCAGGGCGGGTTTGATTCAAAACTGTAAGTGATGGCTAAAAGTTTTCGTGACAGATGTAGTAAAAAGGCTGAATTAGCTATCCCGCATGGTTTCTAGTAGTCCCGCCTAGTCCCTTTAACTATTCACTCCTACTTACATTCTTAATGGATAGTCATATGAAGCGATCGCCGATAGTTCGGCCAAGCTGCGATCGATTGGTGTAGAGATTTTTCGATATCGTAATTTTATTATCTAACCATCTAAATATAGCTTTGAATTCTTTTTTTACCAGCTAGAGTCATTTATCGATCGCTCCAACATTGAAATAGATCGCGCTATATTTATTACATTTGCACTGCGTGTTACTAACTATTTCCCAAATTATTGAAGCTCTGACGATCGCATCGAGCTAACGATCGAGACTATTGGAAATCTGCCAATGATAAAATGACGATGTTCGCCTAAGCTAAATAGGCTAGGTCTAGCTTGCGAGCAAAGACCTCATCAAACCGATCTTCTTCAACCTTAAATGGCTCCAACTCTTCCTCCCTGGATCGTCCTCGATTCGCATCTACGTCAATGGCTCCAAGAAGATATCGGTCGCGGCGATCGCAGTACTCAAGGTTTACCCAATGTCGATCGGGTAACAACAGCTACCTGGATTGCCAAGGAAACGGGTGTAATTGCCGCGCTGCCCATTGCCAAACGAGTTTTTGAACTTTTAAACCCTCAAGCTAAATTCGAGCCGTTAATTGCCGAAGGAGCCGCTTGTACGCTGGGACAGCAGATCGCCGAAATTACTGCGGATCTGGCTACTTTGCTTATGGGCGAACGAACGGCTTTGAATCTGACGATGCGGCTGAGTGGCATCGCTACGGCTACAAATAAATATGTCGAATGTATCGCTGATTTACCGACTCAATTGGTCGATACTCGCAAAACTACTCCTGGTTTGCGCCTGCTGGAAAAATACGCGACTACTGTCGGCGGCGGCGTCAATCATCGCGTGGGATTGGATGATGCCGTGATGATCAAGGACAATCATATTGCAGCAGCGGGTGGAATTAGCGTGGCGATCGACAGCATCCGTCGAGCCATGCCATATCCACTGACGATCGAAGTCGAAACCGAATCGCTAGAGCAAGTCACCGAAGCGATCGAATGTCAGGCCGATATTATCATGCTCGATAATATGCCGCCCGATCTGATGCGACAAGCAGTGGCAATGATTCGTGCTGCGAACCCCCGCATTAAAATTGAAGCATCGGGGAATATTACCCTCACCACCATTCGACAAGTCGCTGAGACTGGCGTGGATTATATCTCCACTAGCGCACCGATTACTCGATCGCACTGGCTAGATTTGAGTATGCGAATCGTTAAATAAATTGATAATTGACAATTGATAATTGATAATTGGGTTGTGAGGGTAGATTTAAACCCCACCCTCACAACAATCCACCTGAAATGGGGAATTTAGCGGATGGGTGATTCTCCTCCTATCGGAGCATCTGACGCCATTATTGCGATTGAAATCGGACGATCTACGGTACAACTATTTCATCAATTAACGATAAGCAGGGTTTAAAGCCCCATCCTAAAAACCCAATTTTCAATTCTCAATTCTCAATTCTCAATTAATTTAATTATCTGCCATGACCAAAACAGTACTAATCACAGGTGCCTCGACTGGGATTGGACGAGCCACGGCACAACTATTTCAGCAACAAGGTTGGAACGTAGTCGCCACCATGCGATCGCCTGAAAAATCGCCCGAACTAGCCAATCTGCCAAATGTCCTGTGCTTGCCATTAGATGTCACTCAAGTAGAGACAATTTCTGCGGCAATCGATCGGGCGATCGCCCAATTTGGGACGATCGATGTTGTCATTAATAATGCTGGCTATGCCCTGATCGGTGCATTTGAAGCTTGTGAGATGGCCGATATTCGCGCTCAATTCGAGACGAATGTCTTTGGTTTAATGGAAGTCACGCGGGCGATCTTGCCGCATTTTCGGCTCCGTCAGCAGGGCATTTTGGTCAATGTTGCATCGGTTGGCGGACGGATGGCATTTCCGATCTATAGTCCTTACCATGGCACTAAATGGGCGGTAGAAGGCTTCTCCGAATCATTACAATACGAACTGCGGCAGTTTAATATTAAGGTCAAAATTATCGAACCTGGCCCCATTAAAACCGATTTTTACAGTCGATCGATCTCCGTTGCCAAAAAAGCTGGACTAACTGTCTACGATGAATACATCAATCGGACTTTACCGAAAATGGACGAAGCTGGTAGCAAGGGTTCGCCACCAGAAGTAACCGCCCAAGCCATCTATCGCGCCGCCACCGATGGCACATGGAAACTCCGCTATCCGGCTGGTGGTAATGCAGGCTTCATGCTGGGCTTACGCAAGCTCTTACCAGATGCGTGGTTTATAGGGATAATGCGACGCGGGATCGAGTAATAGTTCGCTGTTATGGGGTTGAAAACATCGCTACTCAATCTCTGGCAACTCAGCGTAGTACTCGAACACTTGACGACTCGATCGAGCGACTGGGGTTGAATCGAGCGGGAATTTACTCGATGATGGACACAGCCGCTATCTAAGATCCACACGAGTTATGTCCAGTCCTTATACAGTAGTGCTCATCGTCCCCACGGGTATCGGTGCGGCGATGGGTGGGTTTGCAGGGGATGCTTTGCCGATCGCCAGAGCGGTTGCTGCAAGTTGCGATCGCTTAATTACCCATCCAAATGTGATGAATGGGGCGCAATTATATTGGAGTATGCCCAATGCGCTCTACGTTGAGGGTTACGCACTCGATCGATTTGCTGCGGGTGCTTGGGGATTGCAAGCAGTACGGCGCAATAAAGTCGGGATCGTGTTCGATCGAGCGATTCCCGATGACTTGCGCGTGCGACATTTACAAGCCGCAGATGCGGCTAGAGCGACGCTAGGGCTAGATTTAGTCGATTATGTCGTTACCGACCAACCCTTGGGCGTAGAGCTGCGTACAGCCGCTTCTGGAGCCTCCTGGGGGACGATCGAGCAGCCGGATAGTCTTTTACGAGCGGTAGATAAGTCGATCTCTGTAGCTGGAGCTAATGCGATCGCCGTTATTGCCAGATTTCCCGACGATCCGGGGGCAACGATCCTTCACGATTACCGCCATGGTGTCGGCGTCGATCCCTTAGCTGGAGCCGAAGCAGTCATCAGTCACCTCGTCGTGCGTACCTTTAAAGTCCCTTGCGCTCACGCGCCAGCCTTGTCCCCACTCCCGATCGATCCAGAGATTTCACCACGTTCGGCGGCGGAGGAGCTGGGTTATACCTTCCTACCCTGTGTCTTGGTAGGATTGAGCCGCGCGCCACAATTTATCGCCACCCCGACAGCCTCAGGTGCGGGCATTTGGCAGGATGAAGTCGATGCGGTCATTATCCCCGAATCTGCCTGTGGTGGGAGTGGCTTACTGAATTTTGCCAGATCCTCACGCGCTAAAATTATTACAGTAGCCGAAAATCAGACGCGAATGGCCGTAACTCCCAAGGACGTCAGGATTCAATCGATTGGGGTAAAATCGTACTTAGAAGCGATCGGTGTCATTACCGTCGATCGAGCTGGCATGAGTCTCGATAGTTTTCGACCGCAAATCGATCGACTCCAGGAATGCCCGTAAGTTTAAGAATGTACGAGTTCTTCACTTCTTGCCCTCACCCCGCCTTCGCATCCCAAGCTGCTATTGCATACCGACAAGTTATTTGAGTTGCTGCGTAGTTTGTGTTACCCCACCCCAGCCCTCCCCTTATAAAGGGGAGGGAGCAGGAGCAAGCCACTCTCCCAAGCTGGAAGAGGGGAGCCGGAGGCGATGGCGGGGTGATGGCGAAGGATTTCGATCGCACCAGAAGTCCCCATAGAGCAAATTTGGTGGTATGAAAACTCATCCACCCATCCATCCATCCACCCATTCACCCATTCACCCATGAGTAACCCACCCAATCCAGACATCGAACCCTTGTCGCGGAATCAGATTTTAATTGCTATGGCAGTCACTTCTATCCTGTTATTTGGGGTGGCGAAACTGTGGTTGTATCTGAGCGAGTTACAGTTGCGTCCGATCTCTTTTAGCGCGATCGATTTGGGGTTTGGAATTGCGCTGGGATTGGGTTTGACAGGTTTGAGCGCGATCGTATATGCGCTGTGGGATGTTTATCGGGAGAGTGCAGATTTTTATTTGGCAATGGTATTAAAACCGCTGGCTATCCCCGATATGGTGTGGTTGGGAGTTTTACCAGGGTTGAGTGAAGAATTATTATTTAGGGGCGTCATGTTACCAGCACTCGGGCTAGATCCGATCGGGATCGTGCTATCATCGCTCTGCTTTGGAGTATTACACATGACCAATGCCCAACAACGGCCTTACGGAGTCTGGGCGACGGTAGTCGGAATGGTGCTAGCGTACAC
>NZ_PVWO01000433.1 GCF_003003845.1 Chamaesiphon polymorphus CCALA 037
CCCTTATGGAACGCGGTTTAATGTGGCTCCCATTGCTCGGAGCATTTATCTGGTTGGCGAGAGCGGGTGCTAATGAGTACCAAAAGCTCGAAGCTTACAAACGCTGGGCGGTAGAATTCGATCGATGTAAGTATGATATCTATGCGGTGATGGGACTCAAAGATCGTCAGATTAGTTGGGGTAAACCGACTAAAGCAGAGCCAAAAGATCTACAAACATTCAGTCTCGATCGAGTCGAACAGATTCAATTAGTAGTAGACGATAAAATCATCGATTTAGATAACTTACCTAATGGTGGTAAGAAAATTAATCTTCGATTTCAGTTAAAAGAGCCGCCAGCAGCCGGACAAGAATCGATCGAGATTCCGTTTACGGAAGTACCGATGGCGGCTGAATGGGCGGGATTTTTGAATAAAGCGATCGTCGATCGTAATATTGTCCCAACAGATAGCTAAAATTCGTAGATGTCCTACCGTCGATCGCTAATTTTCAATTCATAAAGATTCCAGAATGGGCCGCCAATTGGTGAGTAGTCAATCCCTTGGACGCGATTTTTGACTGCTGAGAGCGATAGTGGATTGACTAAGTAAATACAGGGTAAATTCTCTTGAGTTATTTTCTGAGTCTCGATATAGATTTGGCGGCGTTTACCTTCATCTAATTCTTGGGCAGCTTGAATGTATAGTTCGTCAATTTTCTTCTCCCAATCGGCAACGCGACGATCTGTCAGTTGGGGTTTACCTTTTTGAGGTTTGAGATTAAATATATGCGAACCACCATCTACCGACCAAAAATTTGCACCATCATTCGGCTCGATGCCACCTGTAAATCCAATCAATAAACTATCCCACTGTAAGGAATTATCAATGCGATCGATTAAGAGGCTAAAAGCTATGGGGGTAAAGTCTACTTCAACTCCAACTAATGCTAAATCTTGTTTGATTTGAGTGCCTAGTGCTTCACGAATTTTGTTACCAGAGTTAGTAATTAATGTAAATCTTACTGGATTATCGCGATCGTCAACAAGTTTATTTTGCTCGTTGTATTTAAACCCTGCTGCTGTAAACAATTCTTTAGCTTTTTTGGGATTGTAGTCATAAAAAGGCAATCCTTGTTCGCGCGATAAATAGTAAGGACTCGGAACGGAAATCGGTGAATCTTGCGGCGCACCCAAACCACGATAAATGTTATTAATCATTCGCTGACGATTGATGCCATAGGCGATCGCCTGCCGAAACTTGACATTATTAAACCAGCGCGATTTGATCGGATCTACTAGTGGTTTACCATCTCTTTCGCCTTCGTTGAGGTTAAAAGATACGAAGGTAGTCCCAGTTGCTGGGCCACCATTATAGATTTTATATCCACCTTTTTGTTCTTCTTTTTTAAGCAATGAAAAGAAGTCTGGCAAAACCTTAAAAGAATCTAAACCACCCGATCGAAATTGGACTAACTCTGTATCTGTCGATTCCACAATTTGCCAGACTACGCGATCGATATATGGCTGCTGCTGTCCTTTACTATCTTTTCGCCAGTAATAGGGATTCTTTTTAAAAACTATTCGCTCGCCTGGAGTATAGGTATCTACCATATACATGCCATTAGAAACTAAGTCCGCAGGTTTGGTATTTAGACCCCAAGTACTCAAAAATAATGGTTTACCACTCTTATCTTTTTGAACTACAGTCGGGCGGAGTTTGTGAGCAGGGAGAATACTAATTCCTGTCGTGCGGAGGAATGGGGCGGATGGGTCTGGCGTTGTTAATTCAATGCGATCGTTGTCAACTTTTTTAACAGTAGGTAGTTTGCGATCTTTACCAATTTTGAGAATGTCGCGGGTATCCGTAGGGATATCTTCGTTAAAAAAGACTTCATTAAAGGTGAATGCGACATCATCGATAGTTAGTGGCGCGCCATCCGACCATTTGAGATTTTTTTTGAGCGTAAAGGTGACAGTTTTTTTATCTGGAGATATGACCCAAGATTCGGCTAGAGCTGGTTCGATTTCTCCTTTACCATTTTCGGTAATCAATCCTTCGCCAACATAACCAAAAATATTAGGTGATTCATTACTTAACGCTGGATTGAAAGTCTTAGGATCGCTGAGAATTCCATATACTAACTGATTGTTAGTTTGAGCGGAAGAAGATTGAAGCAGCGCGCGACAACTGCTAATCCCGATCGCGATCGCTAGCACGATCGAGACGATCGACAACCGCCGCCATTTACTTATTAATATATTTTTTAACATATCAAAGATTTACGATTTTCAGCTATTAATTAATAATACTTCGGACAGATAGGATCGGTTCGCAAACATTAGTCACCGCTACAATTAGGAAACCGCGCTGGAGTAAGCGGCTAGAAGCTGCGATCTCAAGAGTATACTCACATCTTACCTCAGTACAAAAGCATTAATAGTTAGTGTAGATCTGAGAGTACCTCTTGTGGCACTGGTGTCAACTTAAGGGTTGTAAGCTGTCTCAGATCGGTAATGCCTAAATCTCAACATTCGATAGCTCTACCTCTCGTGCTAACTGATGAAGACGCTGTTCTCGATCGATTGTTGCTTGAGTTGGTGTCAAGTTGAATGCAGCTAAGATTTTTTGCCAGCGATAAACCCAATCATGTTTGAGGAGAGAATTAACGACATTACGACGACGAATTGTTGCTAATTTTTCTGGCTTTGAGTCCAATTGAGCGAGTGTGGCGATAATATCTTGACTGTCGGGTGGGACTTCGATGACGACATCTTCCCAATCAAAATATTTTGGAAACATCTCATTAGCTGGCGGCATCCCCAGCATAATTGTTCCGGCTGCTGCTCCTTCAAAGTAGCGAAATCCGATTTCTTGTGAGTTTTGTGTGTATACTGGTTCGTTGAATTTAGCAAAATAATTGATACTAAATCGGCTTCTCTTCATGAGATTAACTAGCATCATTCGGTGTTCGCTGGGATTATCTATTTCTAAAGCTTGTTTTTTGACCGTATCATAGTAGTAAAAAAAATTACTATGGCGAGCATGTTCGATTAAAGATCGATGAATTTCAGGCGATCGCCGACCGAGAGCGATAACATCAATGCCGCGTTCTGGTGGGTTGGGATATGGGCAAAATTTGAGAGCATCCGCCCCGCCAGGGATATAGATAACTGGACGATCGATCGCTTTACTCAATCGATCGTTGCATAAACACATACAGGAAAAAACTATATCGAAGTTCTGAAAAGGTTCTTGTAACAATCGCCAATTGTTTAATCCTGGACTATGAAATTCGGTAAGCAAACAAGCTTTGTAACGGCATTTTTCTTGCCAACCCTGAATTGAATTGATTAGTTGCAGATCCCAAGCATTATGTACGATTATCAATAGCAAGTCATACTCATGTTCGATAATAAAATCTTGGGGATAAGGTGTGATTTTTGCTGCCAATCGATCGGAACGCCCAATATATTTCGTCAGCCGATATATCTTCCGCATGAGATTGTGAGTATTGACAGGCGCGAATAAATCGGCATCGTCAACATCACAAATTAGGTCTTCAAACTCATAACAACCACAACTAGCAGCAGCAGAATTGAGTCCTCGGCTTGACACAACTAAAATCCGTGCGGGTCTTTTGTCAGTGCTGCGATCGATACTATTAGGCATAAATGAATAATTTGGAAAGGAGTAGGATTATCGACTGTCTTGTACTTTTTCATAATCTGTATTGAAGTTTAAGCTAACAAGATACT
The DNA here is from genome assembly GCF_003003845.1 of Chamaesiphon polymorphus CCALA 037. Lineage (GTDB taxonomy): Bacteria > Cyanobacteriota > Cyanobacteriia > Cyanobacteriales > Chamaesiphonaceae > Chamaesiphon > Chamaesiphon polymorphus. Next base: position 3,737 of record NZ_PVWO01000433.1, read on the forward strand.
AATTAGACGGACTTAATTGTTACAAAATATATACAGTTATGTCAATTTGCGCTCGGTTGGGGTCTAGATCGTGGCTCGTTCGCTCTAAATTAGTTGTTGCAATCCGAGCGGTTGTTGCGATCTGGATCGTGGCTGGTGCGAGTTGAATCAGTTGTTGCAATCCGAGCGGTTGTTGTGATCTGGATCGTGGCTGGTGCGAGCTGAATCAGTTAAAATTGCTTTGCCTAAAGCTATATGTGAGCGCAAACACATGGACACTACTTTTTGGCAGGGAAAACGGGTATTTTTGACCGGGCACACTGGTTTTAAAGGTAGCTGGTTGTCGCTCTGGTTGCAGTCTGTTGGAGTTGAGTTATGGGGATACGCCTTAGAGCCGCCGACAAGTCCGAGCCTGTTTGAAGTTGCCCGTGTCGCAGATGGAATGACTTCCACGATCGGCGATATCTGCGATCTTCAGCATTTAAAACAAGCGATTGCTGATTGTCGTCCAGAAATTGCGATCCACATGGCGGCTCAATCGGTGGTGAAATCGTCCTATGTCGATCCGGTGTTGACTTACAACACCAATGTGATGGGCACGGTGAATTTATTTGAAGCAATTAGGCAGGTGGGTGGGGTACGCGCCGTACTGAATATCACCTCTGATAAATGCTATGAGAATCGAGAATGGGTGTGGGGCTATCGCGAAAATGACCCATTGGGTGGTTACGACCCATACAGTAGTAGCAAAGCTTGTGCGGAGTTGGTGACAACTGCCTACCGCAATTCATTTTTTAATCCTAGTGATTATGCGACCCATGGTGTGGCGATCGCGTCTGCCCGTGCTGGCAACGTCATTGGGGGTGGTGATTGGACACCAGATGGATTGGTGTCGGATCTTGTCAAATCTTTGCTCGCAGAAAAGCCTGTGGTGCTTCGGAACCCGATGGCAACTCGTCCCTGGCAACATGTTTTGGATGCACTGAATGGGTATCTGACTTTAGCAGAGCATCTATACGATAAGGGGCCAGCATTTGCCGACGCTTGGAATTTTGGCCCCTACGAGTCAGACGTGCAACCAGTCAGTTGGTTAGTCGATCGACTATTAGCCCAATGGGGCGCAAACTCAACTTGGGAACAAGATCGAGCGCATCACCCCCACGAAGCCAATGCTCTGAGTTTAGATTGCTCGAAAGCTCGTCTGAAGTTGGGATGGAAGCCGCAGTTATCGCTAGAAGCAGCTTTGGCGCAAATTATTGACTGGACAAAATCTTACCAAGCAGGGGAGGACATGCAACAGGTGACTAGAGCAGCTATTGAGCAATTTATGAATTTATCTAGTTAGTAGGCTACGGTGTCTACACAAGGATATTGGTAACGATCGTATTCCTTTACCCCACCCCAGCCCTCCCCTTATAAAGG